>JAOUDU010000204.1 GCA_029859085.1 Gammaproteobacteria bacterium
GTTGATCAACGTGACCGCGGGCAACACCATCCGCCTGTTGCCACCACTGGTGATCAATGCCCGGCAGGCCCGCGACCTGGCCGGCATCCTGGCCCAGATTATCCGGGAGGCATAAGCCCCCCACTGTCCATAATCAAAACGACCAAACGGACCTGACCATGTCTGACACGAGACATTTCCTGACGTTAATGGATTTCAGCCCTGCCGAGCTGGAGCAGCTGATCAGGCGCGCGATAGAAATGAAGCGGGAACACAGGGCGGGCGCCGACCAGCGGGCTTTTCCCGGCGCGGTGCTGGCGATGATTTTCGCCAAATCCTCCACCCGCACCCGGGTCTCCTTCGAGGCGGGCATCGCGCAACTGGGCGGTCACGCGATGTTCCTGTCCCCGCAGGATACCCAGCTCGGCCGCGGGGAGCCCGTGGAGGACAGTGCCCGGGTGATCTCGTCGATGGTCGATATCGTGATGATCCGCACCTTTGGCCACGACATCGTGGAGCGGTTTGCCGCCCACTCCAGCGTCCCGGTCATCAACGGCCTCACCGATGACTACCACCCCTGCCAGCTGCTGGCGGATATCCAGACCTGGGTCGAGCACCGCGGCAGTATTGCCGGCAAAAGCGTGTGCTGGGTGGGGGATGGCAACAATATGTGCCAGTCCTATATCAATGCCGCCCGCCAGTTCGACTTCGAGCTGCGTATCGCCTGCCCCCCGGGCTTTGAACCGAACGCCCGCCTGGTGTCGGACAATGCCGCCCGGGTCCGGATAGAGCACGACCCCCTGCTCGCCGCCGCCGGCGCCGACCTGGTGGTCACCGATGTGTGGGCCTCCATGGGGCAGGAGGAGGAACAACTCAAGCGGGCGCAGGCATTCGCCCGCTACCAGGTCAACGCGGAGCTGATGAGCCGCGCCGCTACCGATGCGCTCTATATGCACTGCCTGCCGGCCCACCGGGGCGAGGAAATCAGCGCCGAGCTGATGGATGCCCCCGCGACGGTCATCTGGGACGAGGCCGAGAACCGCCTGCACGCACAAAAAGCGCTGATGGAAACCCTGCTGCTGGCGAACCGTTAGCAGCAGTATCGGTATTATTTCCTAAATATTTATTCGCAATATAAAGCCTCGGATTTATAAAAAATTATTCGTTCCAGGCCCTGCGTCCAGCCCCGGGGGGTGGAGGGTACGCCGTTGGCGGCCTGCGCGGTTAGCGGGCGCAGACACAGCGATATATTCACACCTTATCCACAGAATAAACCCAGTCTCGTGCTCTTGCATTGTGCCTACCGCCGCATTATCTTGTATGCAAACCAGTTTTCCACCCCTATATGTTGGGTATGGCGGCTAAAAAACGATCAAATAACGATGCCGGGCCAACCCAGGGTAAAAACGGGCTGTAAGCCTGCGGACTGAGCGCCTGAAGGCCGCCAGCAGTGGGCAGTTGAGCCCATCATCCGGACCGTTGCCGGCTTCGGGGCGTGAGTACTAACCGGGACGATTTAACCAGTGGTAACCCAACAACAATAAGGCTTTACGCCAGCACAGCGGAGCAGATATGCACACAGAGACCAGCACACCCGGCAGCGCCGGCACCACCGCAACCCGGGACAAACCCGCTGTCAGCGCGAGCATCGCGGCGACGGCGCCAGGGCAAATGCGCGTCATCAAGCGCAATGGCACGGTCGTGCCCTTCGAGATCAGCAAAATTTCCGTGGCGATCACCAAGGCCTTCCTGGCCGTGGAGGGCGGCAATGCCGCCGCGTCCAGCCGCATCCACGAGACTGTGGCCCGCCTGACCGAGCAGGTTACCGCGACCTTCCAGCGCCGTATGCCCTCCGGTGGCACCATCCATATCGAGGACGTCCAGGACCAGGTGGAACTGTCCCTGATGCGCGCCGGCGAGCACAAGATCGCCCGGGATTACGTCATCTACCGGGAAGAGCAGGCCCGCAAGCGCGCCGCGAAGCAGGCCCTGTCGCCGGCGACCCAGGCCGCTGCCGGCAATATCACTGTGATCCAGCCCGACGGCAGCAGCGCCCCGCTGGACCTGGACCGCATTCACACCATCGTCAGCGAGGCCTGTTTTGACCTGGCGGATGTCAGCGAGACCCGCATCCTCGACCAGGCCCTGCGCAACCTGTACGACGGGGTGACCGCGGCGGAGCTGAGCACCTCCCTGGTCATCACCGCCCGCACCATGATCGAGCAGGAGCCCAACTACACCTATGTGGCAGCCCGATTGCTGTGTGACAACCTGCGGGCAGAAGCCCTGAATTTCCTCGGGGTGGCCACCAGCGCCACCCAGGCCGATATGAGCACCCTGTACGCCAGGGCCCTGCCCGCCTACATCGAGAAGGGCGTGGCGCTGGAACTGCTGGCGCCGAACCTCAAGGACTTCGACCTGGAGCTCCTGGGCCAGGCGCTGCTGCCTGAGCGCGACCTGCAATTTACCTACCTGGGCCTGCAGACCCTGTACGACCGCTACTTTATCCACAGCAACGATGTCCGCATCGAGCTGCCCCAGATCTTCTTCATGCGGGTCGCCATGGGCCTGGCCACCCAGGAAGACGACAGGAACGCCCGGGCCATCGAGTTCTACCAGCTGCTGTCGTCCTTCGACTACATGAGCTCCACCCCCACCCTGTTCAACGCCGGCACGCTGCGCCCGCAACTGTCCTCCTGCTACCTCACCACGGTACCTGACGACCTGCACGGCATTTACGGCGCCATCCAGGACAACGCGATGCTGTCCAAGTTCGCCGGCGGCCTGGGCAATGACTGGACCCAGGTCCGCGCCCTGGGTGCCTACATCAAGGGTACCAACGGCAAGTCCCAGGGTATCGTGCCCTTCCTGAAGGTGGTCAACGACACCGCGGTGGCGGTCAACCAGGGCGGCAAGCGCAAGGGCGCGGTCTGCGCCTACCTGGAGACATGGCACCTGGATATCGAGGAATTCGTCGAGCTGCGCAAGAACACCGGCGACGACCGCCGCCGCACCCACGACATGAATACCGCCAACTGGATTCCCGACCTGTTCATGAAGCGGGTATTCGACGGCGGCGACTGGACCCTGTTCTCCCCCAACGATGTGCCCGACCTGCACGACCTGTACGGCAAGCCCTTCGAGGAGCGCTACCAGCAGTACGAGGCGATGACCCGCAGCGGCGAGCTGAAGCTGTTCAAGACCGTCAAGGCCGAGAACCTGTGGCGCAAGATGCTGGGCATGCTGTTCGAGACCGGCCATCCCTGGATGACCTTCAAGGACCCCTGCAACCTGCGCTCGCCGCAGCAGCACGTGGGCGTGGTGCACTCCTCCAACCTGTGCACCGAGATCACCCTCAACACCAACAAGGATGAGATCGCCGTGTGCAACCTGGGCTCGGTCAACCTGCCCCAGCACATCGACGAGAACGGCCTCGACCTCGACAAGCTGCGCCGCACCGTGCGCACCGCCGTGCGCATGCTCGACAACGTGATCGACATCAACTACTACTCGGTGCCCCAGGCGAAGAACTCCAACCTGCTGCACCGGCCGGTGGGCCTGGGCCTGATGGGTTTCCAGGATGCGCTCTACAAGCAGCACCTGGCCTACGGCTCTGACGACGCCGTCGCCTTTGCCGACCGCTCCATGGAGGCGATCAGCTACTACGCCATCGAGGCCTCCAGCGAGCTGGCCGCCGAGCGCGGTGCCTACAGCAGCTTCCCCGGATCCCTGTGGAGCCAGGGCGTGTTCCCCATCGACTCGCTGGACCGCCTGATCGAGCACCGCGGCGCCGACTACATCCAGGTCGACCGCAGCCAGACACTGGACTGGTCCACCCTGCGCGAAGTCGTCAAGACCCGGGGCATGCGCAACTCGAATGTCATGGCGATAGCACCCACGGCGACTATCGCCAATATCACCGGCGTGTCCCAGTCAATCGAGCCGACCTACCAGAACCTGTACGTCAAATCGAACCTGTCCGGCGAGTTCACCGTGGTAAACCCCTACCTGGTCAACGACCTGAAGGCGCGCGGCCTCTGGGACAAGGTGATGGTCAACGACCTGAAGTACTACGACGGCAGCGTGCACGCCATCGACCGCATACCGGCAGATCTCAAGGCCATCTACGCCACCGCCTTCGAAGTGGAGCCGCGCTGGCTGGTGGACGCTGCCAGCCGCCGCCAGAAGTGGATCGACCAGGCCCAGTCGCTGAACCTTTACATCAACAACGCCAACGGCAAGAAACTGGATATCACCTACAGGATGGCCTGGTACTGCGGCCTGAAGACCACTTACTACCTGCGCTCGCTCGCCGCCACCGGCACCGAGAAGTCGACGATTGAATCCGGCAAGCTGAACGCCGTGTCCAAGGAGGCTGCACCGGCGCCGGTACCCAAGGCCTGCTCGCTGGACGATCCGGACTGCGAGGCCTGCCAGTAGGCGGGCCCGTGAACAAACACGTGTTGAATGACCGAATAAGAACCAGGGGACGATAAAAGATGTTGAATTGGGATGACTACCACAAACAGGAATCGGCACCGGCGGGGGCAGCTGCGACTGCCAGGTCGCAGCAACAGGCGGCGATAGCTCCCGTCCCTGGGCCGGAACCCGTGGCGGAGCCGGTCGCGGCTCCGGCACCCGTCGCCGCCGTGCCGGCCGCGGGCGCCAGCAGAATACCGCCGACACTCACCGCGGATAATGTGGCCAAGGCCCTGGCCGCGGTGGAGAGCCTCGATGTCGCGCCCGGGCTGGAAGAGCTCGAAATGGGCGCCGCCCGTGTTTCGGTGGACGAAAAGGCCATGATCAACTGCCGCGCCGACCTCAACCAGCTGGTGCCCTTCAAGTATGACTGGGCCTGGCAGAAGTACATCGACGGCTGCGCCAATCACTGGATGCCACAGGAAATAAACATGACCGCCGACGTGGCGACCTGGCGCAGCAAGGACGGCCTGACCGAGGACGAGCGCCGTATCGTCATGCGCAACCTGGGCTACTTTTCCACCGCGGACTCGCTGGTGGCGAACAACCTGGTACTGGCCATCTACCGCCTGATCACCAACCCCGAGTGCCGCCAGTACATCCTGCGCCAGGCCTTCGAGGAGGCCATCCACACCCACGCCTACCAGTACTGCATCGAGTCCCTGGGCATGGACGAGGGCGCGGTATTCAACATGTATCGCGAAGTGCCCTCGGTGGCGAAGAAGGCCGCCTGGAGTATCAGCCACACCCACGCCCTGTCGGACCCCCATTTCAAGACCGGCACCCCGGAGAACGACCAGACCCTGCTGCGCAACCTGATCGGTTTCTACGCGGTGACCGAGGGCATCTTCTTCTACTGCGGCTTCACCCAGATCCTCTCCATGGGCCGCCGCAACAAGATGACCGGCGTGGCGGAGCAGTTCCAGTACATCCTGCGTGACGAGTCCATGCACCTGAACTTCGGTATCGACGTGATCAACCAGATCAAGCTGGAAAACCCCCACCTGTGGACCGATGCCTTCAAGCAGGAGGCCATCCAGATGATCCTGGAGGGCACCCAACTCGAAATCGAGTACGCCCGCGACACCATGCCCCGGGGCGTGCTCGGCATGAACGCGGCCATGATGGAGGAGTACCTGCACTTCATCGCCAACCGGCGCCTGTCCCAGCTGGGTCTGCCGGAGCAGTACCCCGGAGCGCAGAACCCCTTCCCCTGGATGTCGGAGATCATGGACCTGCGCAAGGAGAAGAACTTCTTCGAGACACGGGTTATCGAGTACCAGACCG
>JAOUDU010000205.1 GCA_029859085.1 Gammaproteobacteria bacterium
CAGGGGCCTGGGACCCGACGACACGGGCTGGCCCGCTGACGGCTACCGCGGCGACTACATAGAGGATGTCGCCCGGGCCTACCTGCGCGGCGACCACGTGGACGCGACTGACCGGCATGTCAGCAGCGCCGCCGACCCCGACGACCTGGAGGACATCCGCCGCTTTGCGGTCGCCTACCTGCGGCGGGAGCAGGACCTGGACCTGCAGGCCTTCGCAGTGCATTTCGACAACTATTTCCTGGAATCTTCCCTGTATGAAAACGGGGAGGTGGAAGCCACCGTGCAGCGCCTGATCGACTGCGGGCACACCTATGAGCAGGACGGGGCCCTGTGGCTGCGCACCACCGACTTCGGCGATGACAAGGACCGGGTCATGCGCAAGAGCGAGGGTGGCTATACCTACTTCCTGCCGGATGTGGCCTATCACCTGAACAAGTGGAACCGCGGCTTCGAGCGGGTAATCAACGAGCAGGGGGCCGACCACCACAGCACCGTGACGCGGGTGAGGGCGGGCCTGCAGGCGCTGGACCGCGGCATCCCGGTGGGCTGGCCCGATTATGTCCTGCACCAGATGGTCACGGTGATGCGCGACGGCGAGGAGGTGAAGCTGTCCAAGCGGGCGGGCAGCTACGTCACCCTGCGGGACCTGATCGACGAGGTGGGACGCGACGCCACCCGTTTCTTCCTGGCGGCGCGCTCGGCCAGCTCCCAGTTGACCTTCGACATCAACCTGGCGCTGTCCCAGAGCAACGACAACCCGGTGTACTACATCCAGTACGCCCACGCCCGGGCCTGCAGTGTGATGCGCAAGCTCGCCGACCAGGGCCTGGAGTGGTCCCCGCAAACAGCGATGGACCACCTGGGCGAACTGGCCGAGGAGCACGAAAAGGCGCTGCTGCGCCAGCTGGACCGGTACCCCGAAATCGTGGCGGGCGCCGCCGCCGCCAGCGAACCCCACAGCGTGGCGACCTACCTGCGGGAGCTGGCGGGGGATTTCCACACCTGCTACAACGCCCACAAAGTACTTGTGGACGAACCGGGCCTGCGCAGTGCCCGGGTAGCGCTGTGCGAGGCCGTGCGCCAGGTGGTCGCCAACGGCCTGGCGCTACTCGGCGTCACCGCCCCGGAGACGATGTAAGTCATGGCAAGAGACTTCGCAAGAAACAGGAAAACAAGCGCAAAGGCGCCGGCGGGCAGGAAGCCCGCGCCGCGCCAGGGCGGGTCGTCGCGGGCGGCAGCCGATTCCCGCCCCGGCAGCGGCTGGCGCAGCTACTTTGCCGGGCTGCTGAGCGGTGTGTTCCTGTGTTTCCTGGTATACCTGGCCACGCTGCCCCCGGCTGACGCCCCCGCTCCCGGACCGGAAGCCACTGCGGTGGCAAGCGTACCCGCCGAGCCCCCCAAACCGCGCTTCGATTTTTATACCATGCTGCCACAGCAGACCCTGGACGGGCCGGTCGAGCCGGCGGAAGTGACAACCCCGCCAGCCGGCGCGACCGAGGAATCCTACCTGCTGCAGGCGGGTTCATTCCGCCAGCGCGAGGAGGCCGACCGGCGCCGGGCGGAGCTCCTGCTGCTGGGGCTCCAGCCCAGTGTGGAGGAGAGCGATAGCGACACCGGCCACTGGTTCCGGGTCTACCTGGGACCCTACAACTCCCACGCGCAAATGACCCGTGCGCGCAGCCTGATGGCGGCACAGGACATCGACAGCCTGCTGCTCAAGCGCAGTACTCCCTGAATATTGCCCCGCGGAAGCTTGAATTTCCGCGCCCGGCTCCCCATATCCCAACCAGAGCAGCAGGAGATCCAGCGTGGAACAGTTCAGGGGTACGACCATCCTGTCGGTACGCCGCGGCAACAGTGTCGTCATCGGCGGCGATGGCCAGGTGTCGATGGGCAATACCGTCATGAAGGGCAACGCGCGCAAGGTGCGGCGCCTGCACAAGAACCAGGTTATAGCCGGATTCGCGGGCGGCACCGCGGATGCCTTCACCCTGTTCGAGCTGTTCGAGGCCCAGCTGGATAAACACCAGGGTCACCTCGTGCGTTCGGCGGTGGAGCTGGCCAAGGCCTGGCGCACCGAGCGCGCGCTGCGGCGACTGGAGGCACTGCTGGCGGTGGCCGACAAGAATACCTCGCTCATCATTACCGGCAACGGCGACGTGATCGAACCCGAGGACAACCTGATAGCGATCGGCTCCGGCGGTCCTTTCGCCCAGGCCGCAGCCCGGGCGCTGCTGGACAATACCGAGCTGGATGCCCGGACCATCGTCGAGAAAGGCCTGGGTATAGCCGGCGATATCTGTATCTACACCAACCATAACCGCACCATCGAACAACTGGATTTCTAGGCTGACGCATGTCCGACATGACCCCCCGCGAGATCGTTCACGAGCTCGACAAACACATCATCGGCCAGCACGACGCCAAGCGCGCGGTGGCGATTGCGCTGCGCAACCGCTGGCGCCGTATGCAGCTGCCAGAGGAACTGCGCGCTGAAATCACCCCCAAGAACATCCTGATGATCGGGCCCACCGGCGTGGGCAAGACCGAGATCGCACGCCGGCTGGCGAAACTGGCCAACGCACCCTTCGTCAAGGTGGAGGCCACCAAGTTCACCGAGGTGGGCTATGTCGGGCGCGATGTGGACTCCATCGTGCGCGACCTGGTGGACGTCTCGGTGAAGATGCTGCGGGAACAGGAAATGGAGAGGGTGCGTTTCCGCGCTGAAGAGATGGCGGAGGAGCGGATTCTGGACATCCTGCTGCCACCGGCACGCAATGCCGACGCCGATTCCGGTGCGGGGACCCGCCAGCTGCTGCGCAAGAAATTGCGCGAGGGGGAGCTCGACCAGAAAGAGATCGAGGTCAATATCAGCTCGCGCGCCTCGGCGGTCGAAATCATGGCGCCTCCGGGCATGGAAGAGATGACCAGCCAGTTGCAGAGCATGTTTTCCAATATGTCCCGGCAGCAGCAGAAAACCCGGAAAATGCCTGTAAAGGCAGCCTTCGCGGCACTCTGTGACGAGGAGGCAGCCAAGATGGTGAACGAGGACGAACTGAAACAGAAAGCGGTGGCCGCCGCCGAGCAGAATGGCATCGTGTTCATTGACGAACTGGACAAGGTGGCCAAGCGCAGTGAAGGCGCCGGCGCCGACGTGTCCCGCGAGGGTGTGCAGCGCGACCTGCTGCCGCTGATCGAGGGCTCCACCGTGAGCACCAAGCACGGCATGATCAAGACCGACCACATCCTGTTTATCGCCTCCGGCGCCTTCCACCTGGCCCGGCCCTCGGACCTCATCCCCGAACTGCAGGGCCGGCTGCCGATACGGGTGGAGCTGTCCGCCCTCACCCCGGACGATTTCGAGCGCATCCTCACCGAGCCCAATGCATCCCTCACCGAGCAGTACCAGGCCCTGCTGGCAACCGAGGGCCTGCAGGTCGAGTTCACCCCGGACGGCCTGCGCCGCATAGCGGAAACAGCCTGGCAGGTGAATGAAAAAACCGAGAACATCGGTGCCCGCAGGCTGCATACCGTGATGGAGCGCCTGCTGGACGAGAGCTCCTTTACCGCGGCGGATGCCGGCGTGAACCGCGAGCCGCTGCGAATTGACGCCGCCTACGTCGACAGCCAGCTACAGGCCCTGAGCGCGGACGAAGACCTGTCGCGCTTTATCCTGTAGCTTATTGCGAGGGTAGGGCGATGCCCGCAACGGACAAAAAACCCCTGGGGATCAAGCTGCACCAGCGCTCCCGGGAACTGGAACTGGAATATCCCGGGGGAGAGCGCTATTCCCTGCCCTGCGAGTACCTGCGAGTGTACTCCCCCTCGGCGGAAGTCCGCGGCCACGGCTCGGGGCAGGAAACCCTGCAAACCGGCAAGCTGGCCGTCGGCATCAGCGCCATCAAGCCAGTGGGCCGCTACGCCCTGCAGCTGGTATTCGACGACGGCCACGACACCGGACTCTATGCCTGGGATTACCTGTACGAACTGTGCACCGAGCAACCCCGGCTCTGGCAGGAATATCTCGACCGCCTGGATCGGGCCGGCGCCAGCCGCGACCCGGACATCCAGGTCATCCAGTTCCAGCCATAACCGCCACGGCCGAACCAACCTGACCGCGGGGGCGCATCGCGCTACAATACGCCGCTCAACAGTGCGAGGGCGCAAACCCCATGGGTGATAAAGACACGACACACTTCGGCTACAAGGAGGTCGAGGCCGATGCCAAGGCGGGCATGGTGGCCGAGGTTTTCCATTCCGTGGCCTCCCGCTACGACCTGATGAACGACCTGATGTCCGCGGGCATCCACCGTGTCTGGAAGCGCTTCACAATAGAGCTCAGCGGTGTGCGCAGCGGCAACGCCGTACTGGATATCGCCGGTGGTACCGGCGACCTGGCCGCCCGCTTCGCCGATATTGTCGGCCCCTCCGGCCGCGTGGTACTGGCCGATATCAACGACTCCATGCTGAAGGTGGGCCGGGACAAGCTGCTCGACCACGGCCGCCTCGGCAACCTGGAGTTCGTCCAGGCCGATGCCCAGAGCCTGCCTTTCCCGGACGACAGTTTCGACTGCGTGACCATCGCCTTCGGCCTGCGCAATGTCACCGACAAGGACGCGGCACTGCGCTCGATGCTGCGGGTGCTCAAGCCCGGCGGGCGCCTGCTGGTACTGGAATTCTCCAAGCCTGCCAACCCGCTGCTGAGCAAGGCCTACGACGCCTATTCCTTCCGGGTGCTGCCGCTGATGGGCCGACTGGTGGCGAACGACGCCGACAGTTACCAGTACCTGGCGGAATCCATTCGCATGCACCCCGACCAGGAAACCCTGAAGGACATGATGGAGGACGCGGGCTTCAGTCGCTGCGAATACCACAATATGACCGGGGGCGTGGTGGCGCTCCACAAGGGCGTGAAAGCCTGAAATGAAGCCAGTACTCGACCCAGCCCTTGTCACGGCGGTCCTGGCGGCCGCGGAGCGGGTGATCAACCGGGCACTCGCGCTGGCCCCTGCCGGCAGGGCCGAGCTCGACCGGCTGGCGGACAAGGTGTTCGCGCTCCACTGTACCGCGCCGCCACTGGACGCCTACCTGCAGCCGGGGGACGGCAAAGTCCGGCTGATGGGCGTCTATGACGGCCCGGTGACCACCAGCATGCGCGGGGTCGCCTCTGATTTCGCCGAGCTGGCCACCGCCAGGGACCCGGCTGCCGCGCTGATCAACGGGCGGATCGAACTGAAAGGCGACAGCGCCCCGCTGATCGAGTTGCAGAAGATCATCACCTCGCTGGAAATCGACTGGGAGGCACCCCTGGTCGACGCCCTGGGGGATGTGGCCGGGCACCAGCTGGCGCAGCTGCTGCGGGGCGCCCACGGCTGGGGCCTGCAGGCATCCAGCGGCCTGGAAAGGCAACTGGAGGAGTTTATCCACGAGGAGGCCCGCCTGAGCCCCCCCCGGCTCGAGCTGGAAGATTTCTACCGCGATGTGCAACAGCTGGGCCTGCAGGTGGATCGCCTGCAGTCGCGCACCCAGCGCCTGCGCAAACGCCTGCAGCAACTGCGCGGGTGAAGGGCCGCCTGATGTCGCGCGCAGCCCGCCTCGCCACGATCTTCCGCACCGTAGGCCGCTACCGGCTGGACGAATTCATCGATCCCGGGCGCCTGGGCCGACTGCCTCGCCTGGCACTGGCGGTAATGCCCTGGCGCCTGCAGCCGGCGCCGGACCTGCCCCGGGGCGTGCGCCTGCGC
>JAOUDU010000206.1 GCA_029859085.1 Gammaproteobacteria bacterium
GGGGTTGCTGCTGCAACCACGCCTGGTACTCGGCACCTGCCTGCAGGGTCGCATAGGCGAGGGATTCCACTGTCATCGCAGCCTCTGTCGGCAATAGCTCCACGCAGCGCAGTACCTGCACCAGCGTCATGGCTGCTATCGGCGTCCGCTCTATATTGGCCGCGACGAGCGCGAGTTCGCGCTCATCTGCGAGGACCACATCCGCATTGGGGTGCGCCCCCTCCCCCAGCGCAATGACCGGGCAGGGTTGTCGCATCAGCCAGCCGATCTCGGCGGGCAGCTCGTTTACGGGGATACACAGATAGGGTGCCGTGTTCCTGCTCAGTTGCACCGGTAGGGCCTCGTTGGCGTGGTTCAAAAGCGGCTTGGGGTAATTGGTGTTGACAGTATCCCAAGCCAGCAGGTAGATTCAACCCATCAACACTGCTGTCTATTATCAACGACTTCCACCGGACCGCTACCGCTCATCCCATTGCCCTGCCCTGCCCCGGCCAGATTAAACAAAAAAGGTACAGCGCCATGACCAGCGACAACAGGCAACATCCCCGGCGACTATTGGTCACCGGTGCCACCGGGGGCATGGGGCGAGCCTGTACACTGGCAGCGGTTGAACAGGGCTACCAGGTCGTACTTGCAGACCTGTCGGCCCCAAAGCTAGAACAACTCGCCGCCGACTGCGTACAACAGGGCGGTAGCGCGCAATGCCACACCCTGGACGTCACGCAGCCGGACACAGTGGCCGCCCTGGCAGCGGCGCTGGGAGCCGGCGGTGGCATCGACGGCATTATCCATACCGTCGGTATCTCGCCGCAGATGGGCGGCTGGGAACGGATAATCGAAGTGGACCTGGTGGGTACCACCGCCTTCCTGGAGGCGGTCCGCCCGCACCTGAAACCCGGGTGCTGTGCAGTCGCTATTACATCGATGAGCGCATATATGTGCCCGCCCAATCCCGAACTCGAAGGCGTGCTGTCGCGGCCACTGGCCCCGGATTTTGCCGCGCGCCTGAAACCGCTGCAGGCCCAGCTCGAACATCCCGGCCTGGCTTATTCCTATGCCAAGAGGGCGCTGAAACAATACGTCGCGGAACAGGCCATGGCCTGGGGCAAGGAGGGCAAGCGGTTCGTATCCCTCTCCCCCGGCCTGATCGATACTGAAATGGGGCGACTGGAAAATAATGCGATGGAGAATTTCGACGCGATGCGCAGCCTGGTCGCGCTGGGGCGCCTGGGCGAGCCGGAAGACATCGCCAGTACCGCGCTGTTCCTGGTGTCACCGCTAGCCGCCTATATCAGCGGCTGCGATATCCTCGTGGACGGGGGCTTTGTAGGCTCATTCAGTGCAATGCAGCGCCAGTCATCCCCATCCTGAAGCGTGTAACCCCAGGGCACTGCGAGTGCCGGTGCAATACCCTACGGTCCGGTATAGACCACTCCATCTGCGTGCGGGTCCGGAGTATCCACTTTCCATCGCACCGAGCCGAACGGTCGCTCCAGCCCTCGCCGAATGCGCTTGGGCTCCCCGGGCATTATGAACATATCGACGGCCGCCTGGGCGTCCAGGTCAGCCTGGGTAAAGCGGTCCCTCATCCTCAGGTAGTCCGCCCAGGTCGGCAGGTGATAGCGCTCAATCCACAGGGTCGGGTCGCCGATGTCGCGGGTAATCGACCAGTTGAATCCGCCGTTGCGTAAACGGGTTCGCTGAATGTCCAGCATGGCGTTGTAATACGCCCGGGCATCTTTCGGGTCGATACGATATTCGATTTCTATCACCAGGGGGCCAGAGCGCATGTTGATCGCCAGCGCAACCTCTGGCTCGTTTACGATGGGCACCGGCTCCGACCCCGCCTGGGTAACATCCGGTAATGGCAGGAATAGCGCAAATAGCGGTGTCGCAAGCATGAACAGCCCGGATGCAATGATGGCAGTCTCGACGGACCAGCTGTTTGCAATGTTTCCCCAGAACCAGGCCCCGAAAGCGATGCCGCCTGTAAGTGAAGATGAATAAAGCGAGAGCGCCCGCGCTGTCACCCAACGCGGCACCGAGATCTGCACCGATATATTGAACAGTGCAATGGTGAGCATCCCGGTGCCACCGGTAAAATACAGCCCCAGGCAGGTCAGCGGCAGCGAGCGGCTGAATCCAATGGCCACCAGCGCCAGGCCACCCAATATAGCCAGCATCGCAGTCGCCCGCTCGGCGCTGAAACGCTCCCGAAAGATATTGATCATCAGTGCCCCGGTCACCGCGCCGACACCGCTGGCACCGAGCAATATCCCATAGATACTTGCGTCGCCGCCGAGCAGGTCCCTGGCGATAAGCGGCGCCAGTGCCGACGCCGTGGCGCCCGCAAGTCCGAATATGAATGCCCTGGCCAGCACCGTGCGAATCGGGTGTGAATGAAACGCGAAGCGCGCCCCGGAAATAATCGCGCGAGTGATACGCTCGGGCGGCAGGCGCGAGACCACCTTCCCGCGCTTCCACAGGAAGAAGGCCAGTATCAACGGCAGGTATGCCAGTGCATTCACAGCGAAAGCGGCCTGGGCGCCGGCGGCCAAAACTATGAGACCGCCTATCGCGGGACCGAAGCTGCGCGCGACGTTGTAGCTGATCGTACCCAGTGCGATCGCAGCAGGCAGGTCCTGCGATTTCACCTGCTCACCTATGGATGATTGCCACGCGGGATTATAAATCGCAACACCCGTGCCTATTAATGAGCAGGCCAGCAGCAGAATCCAGGGCGATGTCAGCTGGAAAAAAGCCAGCGCCGACAAAACAGAACCAAAAAAGGCAGCCATGCCGAGACCCAGCATTGCCAGCCTGCGCCGGTCAAACATATCCGCAAAAGCACCGGCGGGAAGCGCGACCAACATCAAAGGCAACATCATGGCCGTCTGGACAAGCGCCACCATACTTGCAGAGGACGTGAGGCGGGTCATCTCCCAGGCCACGCCGACCCCCAGGATCAGCTGGCCGAAATTGGCAAGGATACTGGCACCCCAGATGCGGGCAAAAACGGGCTCCCGCAACGGCGCAAGCGCACCACGTTTACCGCTGGTCAATTGTACTGCCGGTCCGATCGCCATCCGCCTTTCCCAACTTGCCCCTCACGTTGGCTGAGTTCCAACCGACGCAAACACCAGGCACCAAAAGCAGCAAAACTGGACCAGCATAGCCTGGGTGTAATTGAGCGCAAAAACGTCGCGCAGGTGAGTAATCAGTATATCGTTGAGGCAGGTGATGAAGCCCCACACAAAGAACAGCGAGGTGAGCACAATTAACGCAAAGCGGTAACCCTGCTTCGGTGTGTTTGTTCCGCTAATGCTGCCAGCCGCCGGCACAGCGGTTGGTTCCGGCGGCATTGATGATACGGCCATGGCCTTTGCCTTTGTTATTCTACTATGACCCTGGCGCGGCCAAGGTTCTGTATGCGTGCAAACGGTGTTCCTGAATCACCATCACGCTGGGATGCAACCCGCAGCGTCACGAAATGCACGCCGGGCTGGTCAAAACGGTGGCTGAGTTCAATCCGGACCGTGTTGTCACCGGCATCAACAATTTCACCCTTGACGGGATAGGTGCCCTCGTCATCGATGTCCCATTCCGCCGCGACCAACTCGCCGGTGCCACGGGGCACGCCTGCCACCCCCACCAGTTCTACAGTGTCGCCTGCTTTCACCTCTGCGCGTTCGTTGCCATTGGCGGTGACAGTGACTACCGGCTGTATCCCCTTGCGCTCGCCTGCAGAAGCGGGAACCTCGATCTGGCCGTCCACAACCTCGTAGACCGTATTGGCCGGTGGCTCCACACCTCTTTCAACCCAGGCACTGAGGTCGCGCAGCGCCTGCTGCAGCACGCCAAGGTAGCTGATGGTGTGCGTGGGGTCGACTTGCAGGGTAAAGTCGCCGTGGTTGGCGTGGTCGGTCATCCACAGGCGGAAGTGGTTATCCAGCGCGGGACCGAGATACTCCTTGGCCCTGGCGCGATACCAGTCCGCCTGCCAGGCAAACGCTTCGGTGTCGTACAGGTTTTCCAGAAGAATCATTTTGCCGTGGAACCTGCCAGTCTGGTCGACCCCCGTTGCCCCGCGAGCAAAAGGCGGGCCGAGCAATACCGGGCGCTGGGGGTAGATGGGATTGCCCTCGCTGTCGCGGAACTGGTTCCAGACCGTGTAATCCTTGCCCGGCACCTGGTGGCGATGATAGGTCTGTACGGCGAGGAAGTTCCTGTTGTCGAAGAGCAGTTCGTCCCCCACCCGGAGTTTTGCCAGGGACTCTTCCGAGCCCGGGCTCAACACCACGATATCTTTTTCCAGCCGCGCCATGGGCAGGTGTATCCCTGCGGCCTCACCGGACTCCACAACCAGGTCTGTACCAAGGGTGTTTTGAGACGGGACACCGGTAACCTGGATTGCGACCGGAATGGCCGCCGCGTGTTCACCTTGCTGGGCTTTCCAGGCATCGTCTGCAAGGCCGCGTGGACGGCCTGCCAGTTCGCCCACCTCCAGCCCCAGCGCCACGGCTTCATCCGCCATTATCAGCTTCGCGACCCTGGTTTTGTGGTGGATCATCGCGCTTTTCAGGGATGCGGTGGGCTCGTAGCCTGCGTAACCGGGCTTGGTCCAGAAATCTTCAAAATAGGACGGGTCGGCTGCTACCACAGCGGGAAACAGCAGCGCGAATGCGTGCAGGCCGAGGTGGTTCCAGGCGTGCCAGCCCTGCAGCGGGAATCCCATCCTGGTGGCCTCGACCAGCGCCGCCCGCTCCTCGTCATTAAGGCCGATATCGTCAAATGGGTTCTTGTTGCTGCCGACGTCCACCGCGTCCGCCACTTCAGGCATTTTTTTATCCAGCACCCGCATCGCCAGGGTACGGACGGTAAACACATTTGGAATAGCCATCGGGGAGCCGAGCACAAAGGGAACATATCCGTCCCATACGCCCTCTGTGTTCTCCGCGCCGGCTATGGTGCGGAAGGCGCCGCCGCTGCCGCCAAACGCGTAGCCATAAGGGCGTTTGCCGCCGAAGATTTTCCCGGCAACCGCCCTGGAGAATTGCGCGGTCGCCGCATTGGCCCGAAAAGCGCCGATGGTGGGGTCCACGTCGCTTCCCGGCGTGGCGGAGTTGGCCCTTCCTCCACCATTTGTCTCGATAAAATAGGCCCCGCTGCCGATGGAAAAACCGATTTTGTCGGCCTCACCGCTCGCGCCCTGGGACAGGGTTTCGCTGTCGGGTACCGGTGTGATGTACTGGAAAAAGCGGCCTTGGTACCGGTCCACGGGGGGGAAATAAAACGAAAAGCGGGTATCGGTGCCGTTGAAACCGCCATGGATATACCTGTGCCTTACAGGTTCATCCCGCCACTCGTCAAGATCGATATAGGGATCCGAGAACACCGGGTCTGTGGCGTCATACCCGCTGTACTCGACCCTGCCCACGCTACCTCCCGATGCCGTAACGGTTGACGCCGCGGTGCTGGTGCTGGCAGCTGATGCTTCGTCTTTGCCTTTTGAACATCCGGCGGCAAGAAGTGCCAGGCCCAGGAATAACGCAAGTAAGAAAAATTTGCCGGCGCCGGTGTCCCGGGAGATTCCCCATCCGGTTATGCGGTTCGAAGCCATGACAATACCCCTGCTAACTGCTGTAGTAGTCTGGGTGCTGGGCCTGGACAGCCCCATGGCGTCCACAGCACGGCAGGGAAATTCTAGGCAGAGGTAATTTCACCAATTTCC
>JAOUDU010000207.1 GCA_029859085.1 Gammaproteobacteria bacterium
CTGGAAGTGTTTACGGCGATGCGGGCCGCCTGGCCGTCGGATAAGCCCTTTTCAGTGCGGATTTCCGCCAGCGACTGGCTCGGGGAAAACGGTGTCACGCCGGAGGAAGCGGTTGAAATCGCCAGGGCGTTCAAGGCCGCCGGGGCCGATATTATCGACGTGTCCGCCGGGCAGACCTCGCTGGAGGCCAGGCCGGTCTACGGGCGCATGTTCCAGACGCCTTTCGCCGATGCGGTGCGCAACGACGCCGGCATTGCGACGATGGCGGTGGGCAATATTTTCGAGCCCGACCATGTCAATTCGATCATCGCCGCCGGCAGGGCCGACCTGTGCTGCATGGCCCGCCCCCACCTGCTCGACCCCAACTGGACCCTGCGTGCCGCCGCGCAAATGCAATACCACGGCGAGGGCGTGAGCTGCCCGGTGCAGTACCGGGCCGGCTTTGAACAACTGGAGCGCAACCTGGCCCGGGCCGCCGACATGGCGATCAACGCGTGATCGACCGGCACGTGCTTATCACCGGCGGCGGCACCGGTATCGGCGCCGCTCTCGCCCGGGCCCTGGACGCCGAGGGCGCGCGCCTGACCCTGGTCGGGCGCACGCCCGGCCCGCTCGAGGCGCTGGCCGGCTCCCTGCGGAACGCGCAGCCGATCACTGGCGACGTCACCGATGAGAACTCCGTGGCGGCGGCCTTCAGGCACGCCAGCGCGAGCTTCGGCCCGGTGGAGATCCTCATCAATAACGCCGGCGTCGCGCCGACCGCCCCGTTCCACAAGCTGACACCCAAAGCCTGGCGCCAGGTGATGGCGGTCAACCTCGACGGCGTGTTCAACTGCAGCCTCGCCGCCATCGACGGTATGCTGGCGCAGGGCTGGGGCCGGATCATCAACATCGCCAGCAGCGCGGCCCTGCGCGGTTACGCCTATGTCAGCGCTTACAGCGCCGCCAAGCACGGGGTGCTGGGGCTCACCCGCTCACTGGCGCTGGAGACAGCGACCAAAGGCATTACCGTCAACGCGGTCTGTCCCGGCTATACCGATACGGATATCATCCGCCAGTCAGTAAAGCAGATCATGGAGAAAACCGGGCGCAGCGAAGCCCAGGCACTGGCGAGTTTCACCTCCACCAATCCGCAGGGAAGATTGATCCTGCCGGAGGAAGTTGCAGCCAGCGTGCTGTGGCTGTGCTCAGAGCAGGCGCGGTCCGTTACCGGGCAGGCCATTTCGATCAACGGCGGCGAGGTTATGTAGCACTTCCCATCGACCGAACCATTTTCCGACATCCAGACAAGAGCGCGACGACCATGCAAGTAACCCAGTTAGCCGACTACCGGGCACAGCACTTCCTCTGGGAAGTGGACGGCACCATCGCCACCATCACCCTGAACCGCCCCGATCGCAAGAACCCGCTGACCTTCGAGTCCTACGCCGAATTGCGGGACCTGTTCCGCAACCTCACCTACGCCGACGATGTGCAGGCGGTGATCGTGCGCGGCGCCGGCGGCAATTTCTGCTCCGGCGGGGATGTGCACGAGATTATCGGCCCGCTGACCAAAATGGACATGAAGCAGCTGCTGGCCTTCACCCGCATGACCGGGGACCTGGTAAAAGCCATGCGCGCCTGCCCGCAACCGGTGATCAGCGCGGTGGAAGGCGTGTGCGCCGGCGCCGGCGCCATCATCGCGATGTCCAGCGACCTGCGCTACGCCTCCGCCGACGCCAGGGTGGCATTCCTGTTTACCCGCGTCGGCCTGGCCGGCTGCGACATGGGGGCGTGCGCGATCCTGCCGCGCATCATCGGCCAGGGCAACGCCAGCGAATTGCTGTTCACCGGCCGCGCGATGAAAGCGGACGAGGGCGAGCGCTGGGGGTTCTTCAACGGCATAAGCGAGGCACCCTACGACAACGCGCTGGACAGCGCCCGGCGCATAGTGGCCGGACCCAACTTCGCCCATGGCATTACCAAGACCATGCTGCACCAGGAGTGGAACATGAGCATCGACCAGGCCATCGAGGCGGAGGCCCAGGCCCAGGCCATCTGTATGCAGACCAATGACTTCCGGCGGGCCTACGAGGCTTTCGTCAACAAGCAGACACCCGAGTTTCTCGGCGACTAGGCGGGGGCGGCACGATGAGCGACAAGGATTTTCTGTCCTGGCCATTTTTTGACGAGGATCACCGGCAACTGTCGCGTGAACTCGAAGCATGGGCCGCGGCCGAGCTGGGCGGCCCTGCGCACGGTCACAGCGACGTGGACGCCGAGTGCCGGCGGCTGGTGCGGATGCTGGGCGACGCGGGCTTTCTGTGTAATGCGGTGCCGGCGGAATTCGGCGGCAACACCAGGACCCTGGACGTGCGCCGGCTGTGTATCACCCGGGAGACCCTGGCCCGCTACTCGGGCCTGGCGGACTTCGCGTTTGCGATGCAGGGCCTGGGCAGCGGCTCGATCTCCATGTTCGCCAGCAACGAGATCCGCGAACACTACCTGCCCCGGGTCGCCCGCGGCGACTACATCGCGGCTTTCGCCCTGTCCGAACCCGATGCCGGCTCCGACGTGGCTGCCATGGCCACCACCGCCCGGCTCGAGGGCGACGAGTACGTGCTCAACGGCAGCAAGACCTGGATTTCCAATGGCGGCATTGCCGATTTCTACACGGTGTTCGCCCGCACCGGCAGCGAGGGGGGCAGCAGGGGTATCAGCTGCTTCGTGGTCGATGCCGACACACCCGGCTTCAGCGTCGCGGAGCGGATCGACGTAATCGCCCCCCACCCACTGGCCAGGCTCGAATTCAGGGATTGCAGGATTCCAAAATCCCGCCTGGTGGGCGCCGAGGGCAGGGGCTTCGCCATCGCCATGGCCACCCTGGACGTATTTCGCTCCACCGTCGGCGCCGCCGCCCTGGGTTTCGCCCGGCGCGCCCTCGACGAGGCCACCTCGCACAGCAAACAACGGAAAATGTTCGGCGGCCACCTGGCAGACCTGCAGCTGACCCAGTCTGCCCTGGGTGAGATGGCCCTGGATATCGATGCCAGCGCCCTGCTGATTTACCGCGCCGCCTGGAAAAAGGATTCCGGCGCCGAGCGCATCACCCGCGAAGCCGCGATGGCCAAGCTGTACGCCACCGAAAGCGCCCAGAAAATCATCGACAAGGCGGTGCAGCTGCACGGCGGCCTCGGCGTGATGAGCGGCAATACGGTGGAGAGCCTGTACCGTGAAATCCGCGCGCTGCGCATTTACGAGGGCGCCTCCGAGGTGCAGAAAGTCATCATCGGCGGGTTGCAGCTGCAGGCCGGCTGAAAGCCCGCCGGTCAGCCCCGTGCCGGTTTGGCAGAGGGCCGCATCCGTCGGCGGCTTGTAATGGCAAGCGGTGATGCCCGACAATACCGCCCTGACCAGCAGCAGGGCCTACTCCCATGAAGTCGACACCGAACCGGTACTGGCAGGATATCCAGCCGGGCGAAACCTTTGATACCGAAAGTCTCACGATCAGCAAGCAGGATATTCTGGATTTTGCCGCCGACTTCGATCCCCAGCCCTACCACCTCGACAGCGAAGCGGCCGCGGACTCCATCTTCGGCGGGCTGTGCGCGAGCGGCTGGCACGTCACAGCCTTGATGATGCGGTTGCTGACGGATGAGTTTGCCGGCAGGCATATCGAACTGCTCGGTTCAAGCGGCGTATCCAGGCTGCGCTGGCGCAAGCCGGTGTTCGCCGGCGACGGCTTGTCCGCGCGCATCACCGTGACGGAAAAATCGCCGCCGGCCACCGACTCACCCTTCGGCTACATCGACTGCGATGTCGAGGTGGACAACCAGGCCGGGGACCAGGTGATTGTGCTAACCACATCGCTGATGATCGGCGTGAGCCCGGGGGCAGCCGCCAATGGATAAGTCACCCTATATCCGCAGCCGCTGGTTTGAGGATCTGCCGGTGGGCGAGTTTCACGTCTTCGGCAGTTACACTTTCAGCGAGAAGGAAATCGTGGATTTTGGCAGGAAGTATGCGCCAAACATCTACCACACCGACCCGGAGGCGGCGCTGGACACCATTTACCGCGGCCTGATCGCCTCGGGCTGGCATATCTGCGCGGTGTGGATGCGGATGATGGTGGACTACATGGAGCGCTTCGCCACCGGCGTGCGGGACGGCCGGCGCAACGGCGCAGGCACCGGCTTCCAGGATCTCAAGTGGTTGAAGCCGGTCCGTCCGGGTCATACCCTCACCTTCACCTACGAAATCATCGAGAAAGACGAGAAAGTGATCCGCGACCGCTGGGGCATCATCCGCAGCCGCAACGAGGCGTTCAACCAGTACGGCGAGCTGGTATTCAGTTTCGTAATCGACATTCTCGCGGAACGGCGCCCGGACACGCAGGATTGACAGGACAGGGTGTCGGCCAAATGAATACCCGGTAAAGCAGGACGTTGGCCGAATAAATACCCGGTAAAGCGGGGCAGGCCCTTCGGCCCTACAGTTACCGCGGTCAACGACTAAGGTCGAAGGCCATGCGGTTACTGGTTCGCCCCGAGTAGCTCCCGCTCGACGGCCGCCAGGGCCACGCCGCCTTCATCGGCCATCGCGGCGTCCCGCAGCGCGCTGACTGATTGGGCGGACAGCGACTGCACCGCGCGATAAACCGCGAGAATACGCTGCATATTGCCGGTGCCGCGCTCCCGGGTGCTACCGTAACCCTTCACCAGGCGGCCGCAGCGCGCCAGTTCCACCGCGAGACCCGGGTCTGCCGGGGCCGCTTTGCGTATCGCTTCGAGCCACTGTTCCATCTGCGCATGCTCAAGCTGGTACGCCAGGCTGGAGGGCCGGAAGCGGCGCAGTTTGGCCATCAGGTAAAACAGCAGGAAGCCGTGAAGGCTGTTGGTGCGCAGCGTGCGCGGTTTCGCGAACAGGCCGAGTAGCCGCCGCACAGTCGGGGAACCCAGAGCAAAGCGGCCGATCGCCGCCGGCATCACGCCGCAGAACTCCTCAACCCTCGGGTGCAGGAATTCCACCACTCCCACCTGTTGGTCCTGCTCCGCCCGGACTTCTTCCCGGAAGCGTTCGAAGCGCTGGGACGAAATCTTTATCTGCGCCACCCGCGGCAGGTCCTCGAATGCCATCCACAGCGCGAGGTAGCGCGCTGTCTCCGTGAGCAGCGCGGCGTCATCCGCGCTATCGAATCCCCGCAATGACTCCAGCCGATCCAGGTAGAGCCGGGCATAGGCAATATTCTGGTAGTCGATGAGCTTTTTTACGCCCAGGTAGGTCATCTCCTGTGCGGGCGCCGGGAGCGCCGCAATTCGGTTCAGCAGGGCCGCGCCCCCGGCGGTGGTCGGGGCAGGCAGGGCAAAGGGTTCCGGGGCCGGCTCCGCGGGGGGCTGCGCATATTGCACAGCGCCGTGCTGCCGGGCCGCCAATTCATAACTTGCGGCGAAGGTTTGCAGGTTGCTTGCCACCGCGATCCTGCCGCGGCGAATGGTCTCTTCGAAGCTTTCCCGCGCGAAGGGCAGCACGCCGGTTTCAGCCAGCGCGCCGAACAGGGCGGCGTTGATCACACTGTTATATTTGCGCGCGGTTTCCAGCATGTCGAAGCCAATGCAGGTTTTCGCCCTGGCCCGGGCCACCTCGAGGATCGCCTCCTTGTCGACCATACCGCTGCCCATGGACTCCTTCTCGGCTATCCCGAAAACGCGATGGGTAGAA
>JAOUDU010000208.1 GCA_029859085.1 Gammaproteobacteria bacterium
TTCAACCGAGGCCGGGGCGTCGACGCGGATGTAGTATGAATTGCCGAATTGCTGTTCCAGTTGCAGGTAGATTTGGGCGGGATCCTTGCCGGTTCTGGCACATATTTCAGCCGCCAGCAGATTGAGCACAATGCCGTCCTTGTCGGTGGTCCAGACGCTGCCATCACGGCGCAGAAACGAGGCACCCGCACTCTCCTCACCGGCGAAACCGAGATCGCCGCGCAGGAGACCGTCGACAAACCATTTGAAGCCGACCGGGACCTCGATGACCTTGCGCTCAAGGTTGGCCGTCACCCGGTCGATCATCGCGCTGGAAACCAGTGTCTTGCCGACATTGACCTTATCACCCCAGCCGCGGCGCTCGCGAAACAGGTAATCGATCGCGACGGCGAGGTAATGGTTGGGATTCATCAGTCCGCCGGATGGCGTGACGATACCGTGGCGATCGGAGTCGACATCGTTACCGAATGCGATATCGAAACGATCCTTCAACGCCACCAGCGAGGCCATCGCATACGGACTGGAGCAATCCATCCGGATCTTGCCGTCGTGGTCCAGTGTCATAAATGAAAAGGTGGGATCCACCGCGGGATTGACGATTTCCATGTCCAGCCCGTAGTGCTCCTTTATTTTCCGGTAGACGGCGATGCTCGCGCCCCCGAGGGGGTCGACCCCGATTTTCACGCCTGCGGACCTGATGGCTTCCATGTCGATTATTTCGGCCAGCGCCTTTACATAGGGCGTGACATAGTCGAAGTGGCGAATGAACCCGCTGCCCAGCGCGATTTCGTAATCGAGCCTGGACACGTCGCGAAGTCCGTCCTGCAGGATCTCATTGGCGCGCCGCTGGATGAGGGAAGTCACATCGACATCCGCGGGCCCGCCGTTGGGCGGGTTGTACTTGAAGCCGCCATCCTCCGGCGGATTGTGCGAAGGGGTTATCACGATCCCATCCGCCTGGTCAGTGCCTGAGCGGTTATATTCGAGGATCGCGAACGAGATCAGCGGGGTGGCCGTGAGGTCATCAGCTGCGGCGATAAACGTCATTATTCCGTTGCCGGCAAGCACCTCGATAGCACTGATCTGTGCCGGGGTCGACAGCGCATGGCTGTCCCGGCCGAGGAAAACCGGGCCGGTTATGCCCGCCTGCTGCCGGTATTCGCACACCGCCTGGGTGACCGCGAGAATATGGTTGCGGTTGAAGCTCTTCTCCAGGGCACTGCCGCGATGACCGGAGGTGCCGAAGCTGATTCGCTGGGCATCGACCGCCGGGTCGGGGACCAGTTCATAGTAGGCCGCAACCAGGGCGGGTATATCCGCCAGGCGGTCCCCGGGGACCGGCTGGCCGGCCAGTGGGTCGAGCGCCATGCTTATTCCTCCTTTCAGCACAGGACATCCCTGCTGCGGGATATCACAGCGCCACTATAGACGCTGCGACGGGCCAATTCCCCTGCGCAGATCAACGACTTTGCACAAAGTCCGGAACTGTCGCACTATAAGCCGGATTCGCTGCAGCAGGATTCCGCATGGGCACGCTCACTCTTCGCCAGGTCGCCATCGATACCTACAAGGAAAACGTCGCATACCTTCATCGCGACTGCAAATTGTATCGCAGTGAGGGTTTCCAGGCCCTGAACAAGATCGAAATCCAGCAAAAGGACAACGGGCGCTCGATCATCGCGGTACTCAACGTGGTCGACGATGTCTGCATCACCGGGCCGGATGAGCTGGGGGTTTGCGAACAGGCATTCGAGCAACTCGGCGGCAAGGCCGGTATCGCGGTCAGCGTCGCCCACGCCAGGGCACCCGATTCGCTCAAGGCGGTCCACCGGAAAATTGCCGGAGACGTTCTCGATTTTGAGGATTACCGCGGTATCGCCCTGGATATCGCTGCCAACCGCTACTCCAAGATAGAGATCGCCGCCTTCCTGGTGGCCTGTTCCGAGCTCGGCCTCGAGCGCGATGAAGTCCTTTACCTGACCAGGGCGATGATCGAGACCGGTGAGCGGCTCGACTGGGGAGAGCCCCTGGTCGTCGACAAGCACTGCATCGGGGGGATTCCGGGAAATCGCACCACCATGGTGATCGTGCCGATTGTCGCCTCCCACGGCATGCTGATGCCGAAGACCTCCAGTCGCGCGATCACCTCTCCCGCCGGTACCGCGGATACGATGGAAGTGCTGGCGCAGGTCGAACTTTCGCCGGACAAGCTGCACCAGATAGTCCGCAGCGAACGCGCCTGCCTCGCCTGGGGGGGCACTGCCAGGCTAGCCCCCGTGGACGATATCCTGATCGCGGTCGAGCGCCCGCTGCTGATGGATTCACCGGGGCAGCTGGTCGCCTCCATCCTGTCAAAGAAACTGGCGGCGGGGGCCAACCACCTGGTGATCGACATCCCTATTGGCGCTACCGCCAAGGTACGCACCCGCAACAGCGCGATGATCCTGCGCAAGTTGTTCGAATACGTCGGCGACAGCCTGGGAATAAATCTCGAGGTCGTCCTCACCGACGGCCGCCAGCCGGTGGGACGGGGCATCGGGCCCGCGCTGGAGGCGCGGGACGTCATGCAGGTGCTGAGTAACGATCCCACAGCGCCCGTTGACCTGCGCGAAAAGGCCCTGCAGCTGGCGGGCAGAATTCTCGAATTTGACCCCGACATACGCGGCGGGCAGGGCTATATTATGGCCAGGGATATACTGGATTCCGGCAGGGCACTGGCGAAGATGCAGGCCATCATCGAGGCCCAGGGCAAGAACCCTCACCCGCCCGAGATCGGCCCGCTGCGCCATGACGTGCTAGCCGGCCAGGATGGCATCGTGACCGCCATCGACAATCTGCAGCTGGCGCATATCGCCCGCCTGGCGGGGGCTCCGATGGACCAGGGTGCAGGCGTCGACCTGCACTGCAAACTCGGTGACCGGGTAGCGCCTGACACGCCTATTTACACTATTTATGCCGCATTTCCCGCCGATTTCGATTTCGCACGGGAACTGGCCGCACAGGATACCGGCTACACTATCGGTGAGCATTATGTCGATGAAAGACCCTGAGTTGTCCCTGCCGCAAGCCATCGCGCGCATCGGCCGGACCCGTTGAATCCCGCCGACCACAACCGGGGATTACTGCTGGGTTTTCCTGATTACAGCGACCCCGCAAGAAACCTGGCAGCCGCTGCCGGCCTGGATTACGCCGAAATCGCCGTGCACCGTTTCCCCGACGGCGAGAGCCGCATACGCCTTCCCTCGCAGCTCCCGGGGCGCGTGGTGATATGCCGGAGCATGTACCAGCCCAACGATAAACTGATAGAACTCGCGCTGGCCGCGGCCACGGCGAGGGAACTGGGCGCGAGGCATTTAACCCTGGTCGCGCCCTACCTGTGCTACATGCGGCAGGACAAGGCCTTCCACCCCGGCGAGGCCGTCAGCCAGCGAGTCGTGGGGAAGTTCCTGGCCAGCCACTTCGACGCGCTGATTACCGTGGACCCCCATTTACACCGGGTAAGCCGCCTGGGCGATGCAGTGCCCGCAACGAGTGCCATGGCCCTCGCGGCGACCGACGCGATGGCGATCTACCTGGAAGGCAGGCTGGATAATCCCCTGCTGATGGGGCCCGACGCCGAGTCCCGGCAGTGGGTCGCGGCCATCGCCCGTCGCAACCACCTGGAATTTTACGTCGCCCACAAGGAACGCGCGGGGGACACCGATGTCCGCGTCACCTTACCCGATGCCAGCTACCGGGGGAGGCACGTCGTACTGGTGGATGACATCGCCAGCACCGGACGCACCCTGGAGGCCGCCAGCCGGGAACTCTGGAAACACGGGCCCGCCAGCGTTACGGTGATGGTCACCCACGCACTCTTTGTCGGGGATGCTCTGGGACACATCAGCAGCGCCGGCGTGGATGAGATCTGGAGCAGCGACAGCATCACTCACCCGACCAACCGGATACAGCTGGCACCGACCATGGCACAGGCGCTGCGCGATCAGGGCTAACGTGTTCCGTGAGGAAGAGATCGCCCGCTACGGCACCGTGGTCGCGGACTACAGTCTCAGGGAATGAATACCGGCAGCGTCTCCCAGCCACGTGTCGACGAGGAAGAGGAGAGTTTTGCGTTGTCGGCGTCCACCGTCCACTCCGGGAAGCGCTTCAGTATCTCTTCCATCGCCACCCGGCCCTCTACCCTGGCCAGTGCGGAGCCGAGGCAGACATGGATGCCGCGCCCGAAGGTCATGTGAGGCTGGCCCTGGCGATGGATATCGAAGCGTTCGCCATCGGGAAAGCGGCTCTCGTCCCTGTTGGCGGATGCCAGCAGGAAGAGCATAGCGCTCCCTGCGGGGACGAGCTGGCCGTGAATCTCCACGTCTTTCCTGACGTGCCGGGCGACCGAGGGCCCGACCGGTTCAAAGCGCAGGATCTCCTCGATGGCGGCCGGCACCAGGCTCGGGTTCTGCGCGATCTGGCGACGCTGTTCCGGATGGTCCCCCAGCACCTTGCCTATCCAGCCAATCAACCGCGCCGTGGTCTCGTTGCCCGCCCCTGCCAGCACGTTGACAAAAACCAGCACCTCGTCACGTGTGAGCTTGCGCGTGGTCCCGGTTTCATCCTCGAATTCAACCTGCAGCAGCAGGGTCATGAGATCGTCGGAGGGATTTTTGGCGCGCCAGTCCACGTAATCCTCGAAGCCTTCTCCCTTGTAAGAGGTCTGGGATACCTCCATAGGCTTGCCTTCCTCGGTGCGCAACGCGGCGTCGACCCGGCCGCGAATGGTGTCACGGTCCTCGTCGGGGATACCCAGCAGCATGCCGATGACGCCCCCGGGGAGTTTGGCGCCAAGGTCGGCAATAAAATCAAGCCGGCCGGTGCCCACGCAGGGGTCCAGGCAGCGGGCGGTGTAGTCTCGGACCTTTTCCTTGAGATCGTTCATCCGCCTGGGCGTGAATATCCCCGTCACCACCTTGCGATAGACAGTGTGCAGGGGCGGATCCTCCCAGATGAACATCCCGCGGGGGATTTCGAAATCCTCCTTGATGAACTCCAGCACATCACCGCGTGCGGAACTGAAAACCTCCACATTGCCGAAGTGCGTATCGATATCACTGTAGCGGCTCAGTGCGTAAAAATCGTACTCCTTGTTGTAGTAAAGCGGCGCCTCTTCCCGCATCCGCCGGAAGGTCGGATAGGGATCCCTCCCCAGGTCCGGCCGGTAGGGATCCCAGTAGACGGGATCGGACCCGCCAGCATCGACTTGCGTCTTCATCAGAAACCCCCCGCAGTGTATTTTTTATTCAAACTGCTTTCCAGGTCGAGATGGAGGTTCGCCAGGCCTCGAATGATAAAGCTGGGCTCATAATCCAGGCGGCGATTACCCGGCGTACCGTGCTTCGCTTCGGACAGGCTGATATGCGTGGTGTGCGCCAGAAAGCGCTCCAGTATCGCCTTCACTTCCACCCGCGCCAGCGGGGCGCCCGCACAGGTGTGCACCCCCCTGCCAAAAGCGAGGTGTTCCTTGATCCTGGGCCGGTTGAGCCGGAACTCTTCGGGATTTTCCCACCGCCTCGGGTCGCGATTGGCGGCGGCCAGCGAAAGCATCAGGCGGGTCCCCGCCGGGATTTTGATGGCACCTATCTGCGTATCCCTGCGGGCGATCCTGAAAGTGACTTTGGTGGAACCCTCGAGGCGGAGCA
>JAOUDU010000209.1 GCA_029859085.1 Gammaproteobacteria bacterium
GCTGGCAAGTAGTGCCAGGGTAAGCAGGTATTTCATTGCACGCTCCGGTTGAGATTTGCGCCAGCATAGGCAGATTTACCGTTGATTACGAGTTACCGCGGCTGCCGGACCAAAAAATAGTTATGCAGCCCCGGCGGGGTGGCCGGGACGGCCGCGGGATCGATGACTGGATTTGTGGTGGCACTGCTTGCTACGCTGCGGCACGCACAGTCGCGCGCACCGCCAGGAGGATATGCCAATGACCGCACCCGCATGGGACACCCTGATTCGCAATGCGCTGGTTTTCGACGGCACTGGCGGGCCGCCCCGGCAGCAGGATATTGCGCTCAGGGACGGCAGGGTTGCCGCCCGCGGGGAGGCGCTGCCCCTGTCCGAGGCGGGCCGGGTCGTCGAGGGCGAGGGCAAGTGGCTGATGCCGGGGCTGCTGGATATCCACACCCACCTGGACCTGGAGGTGGACCTGGAGCCGGGCCTGCCGGAAGTCGTGCGCCACGGCACCACCACCGTGCTGGTGGGCAACTGCAGCCTGGGCACCTGTTTCGGCCAGCAGGTGGAGGGAGATCAGAATCCCATCGTCGATTGTTTCACCCGGGTGGAGAACATCCCCAAGTCGGTGCTGCAGAGGTGTGTCGATGCGGTGACCTGGAGTGGCACCGGCGCCTATCTCGACCATTTCGCCGATATACCGCTGGGGCCCAACGTGGGCGTCTTTGTACCCCACTCGATGCTGCGGGTGGAAGTGATGGGCCTGCAGGACAGCATCAGCCGCGAGCCGACAGAAGCCGAGCTGGCGCGTATGGAAACACTGCTGGGGCAGGCCCTCGAGCAGGGCTATATGGGCATGAGTACCGACGGCCTGCCGTTCCATTACCTGGCCAACGCACCCCACACCGACCAGCGCATTCCCACCCAGTTCGCCAGCTTCGGCGAGATGAGGCGGCTGCTGCAGGTGGTGCGCGACCGGGGCAGGGTGTGGCAGACCACCCCCATCCTGGAGAACCGGGCCAAGGCCTTCCTCTACTTCCTGCTCACCAGCGGCCGCCTGTTCGGCAGGACCCTGAAAACCTCGGCCCTGTCGGCGGTGCGGTTTGTGCTGGCGCCGAAAGCCTCCCGGGCCTTCCTCGGTTTTGCCGCCCTCGCCAACAGCCGCCTGCTCAAGGGCAATATCCACTTCCAGGCCCTGGGCACCAATTTCCGCATCTGGTCGGACGGTATCGTCAGCCCCCTGTACGAGGAACTGGAATCCACCAGCAAACTGATCGCGAAGGAATACGACGACGTGGAGGGCCGGCTGGCCCTGCTCAACGACCCGCAGTTCATCGCGGATTTCCGCCGGGACTGGCACCACGGCCGCCGCGGCCGCAATCTCGCCCACCTGAAAGCCCGGCTGGGCCTGCCGGACCTGCTGGTAGTGCGCGAGCTGGGGCGGATGATCTTCGACGGCGCGCCGGTGCCCGACTGGGAGGGGGAGAGCCTGCAGGCGGTGTACGACCGGCTGGACCGCTACCAGCGCGGTTACAGTGACAATGCCCGCTCCGAGGCCGAGCGGGCGGCCTTCGACGCCTTCCCCCGGCCCATCGTCGATGACGCCGAGTTCATGCTGCACATGATGCGCGCCTACGACAAGGGCTTCCGCTTCTGGGTGGACGTGGCCAACAAGGACAAGGAGGGCGTGCTGCCCCTGCTGCTGCACCGCAATACCCTGCCGGGCTTCAACGATTCCGGCGCCCACATCACCAACATGGCGTTCTTCGACGGCAACCTGATGTCGCTGAAGCTGGCCCAGCAGGACTCCCTGGCCACGGTCAGCACCATGGTGAAGCGCCTCACCCGCGAGCCCGCGGAATTTTTCGGCCTGGACGTGGGCAGCCTCGAGATCGGCGCCCAGGCGGACATCGTGCTGATCGACCCCGAGGCCCTGAGCCGGTGGGACGACAACGCGTCCCGCCAGTTCATCTACCGGGACCTGTTCGCGCACAAGCAGCTGGTCAGCCGCTCCGACGGGGTGGTCAGCCAGGTGCTGATCCGCGGGGAGCCGGTGTGGCGGGACGGGGAATTCACCGCCGCGCTGGGTCGCGACACCCTCGGCCGGGCGCTGCGGGCGGCGTGAAACCCGGTATCAGTTGAGCTGGCTCAAGCAACCGCCAGAAAACACGCTTCACCGGGTTCCGTAATAGCCGGTGGGCGTTATGCTTGACAGTTCCTGGTCCCGATCGGCGCAGTCATGAGTACAAGATACCTGTCCATAGCCATTACCGGCGCCGGCGGCGCCGGCGTGATCTCCTGCGGCGAGCTGCTGCTGCGGGCCTGGGCCCGGGAGGGCGGTCGCGGCCTGCTGCGCAAGGCCTATGGCCCGCAGATCCGCGGGGGTGAATCCGCCGCGCTGCTCAAGCTGACCGCCGATGAGCGCTACACCGCGGCCAGTCGCTACGACGCGGTGGTGGCCCTGGACTGGGACAACTTCACCCGCTTTGAAGATGAAATCGTGCTGGATGCCGACAGCTGGGTGCTGTGCGATGAGGCCCAGGCGTTGCCCCCGGCGGTGGTCGCCGCCGGCGCCCGGGTCGTGGATGTACCGTTCGACGAGCTGGCGGCGGCCTGCCACCCGGAGGGCCGCGTTAATATGCTGGCGCTGGGGGTGCTGGGCCGCCTGCTCGGCCTGCCCGCGACCACCCTGGCGGAGCTTGCGGGGCAGAAGCTGGCGGGCAAACCGCGGGACTACCGGGACGCCGCCACTGCGTGCATCGAACTGGGCGCCGCCCGGGATATTGCCTGCCAGTTGCCGGTACCCCCCATGGGCAACAAGGGCGCCTGGTACCTGAGCGGCAACCAGGCGGCCGGCCTGGGCGCGCTGGAGGCCGGCATCCGCTTTGTCGCCGCCTACCCGATCACCCCGGCCTCCGATGTGCTGGAGTGGATGGCGGGCGGGCTCGAGCGGGTGGGCGGGCAGCTGGTGCAGGCGGAGGACGAACTGGCCGCGATCAATATGACCATCGGCGCGGCCTTCGGCGGCGTGCCGGCCTTTACCGCCACCTCCGGCCCCGGCCTGGCGCTGATGACCGAGAGCATCGGCCTGGCGGTGGCCAGCGAGACGCCGGTGACCATCCTCAACGTGATGCGCGGCGGGCCCTCCACCGGTATTCCCACCAAGTCGGAGCAGAGCGACCTGAACATCGCCCTGCACGGCCTGCACGGCGACGCGCCGCACCTGGTGCTGGCGCCGCTGGACATCGCCGACTGCGTATTCACCACCGGCTGGGCGGTGCAGTTGGCGCAGCGGCTGCAGACCGCGGCCATCGTGCTGTCCGACCAGTTTATCGGCCAGTCCACGGCCATCGTTTCCGAGCCCCGGCGCTGCGCGCCGTTCGCTGCGACGCCTGCCCAGGACCCTGGCGAAGAGGGCGCTTACCTGCGCTACAGGCTCACCGGCTCCGGCGTGTCCGCCCTGGTTACCCCGGGCGATGCCGGCCACCGGTTTACCGCCGACGGCCTGGAGCACAATGAAAAAGGCACGCCCTCGTCCCGCCAGTCGGACCACCAGCGCCAGCTGGCGAAGCGCCAGGACAAGCTGACCGCCTTCGATTTCGGCGGCGACTGGGCGCAGATCGACGGCGACGGCCCGGTGGCGCTGGTGAGTTTCGGCTCCAGTGCCGCCGCCGTGACCGAGGCGGCAAACCAGTTGGCGGAGAGCGGTGTGGCGACGCGGGTGATCAGCCTGCGCCTGCTGGCGCCGCTGCAAACCGCGGCGCTGGCCGCGGCCCTGGAGGGTTGTTCCCGGGTCTTCGTGGTGGAGCAGAATCACGGCGGGCAATTGTTCCATTACCTGCGGGGGCAGCTGGATTTCGGGCAGCCGGTGCACAGCTACGCACTGGCGGGCCCGGTGCCGCTGTCCCCGGAAAATATCGCGCAGGCAGTAGCAACGGTAATCGCGGAGGCGACCAGGTCATGACAGACGCTATCAGGCTCAAGGCGAAGGATTACAAGTCCGAGGTCAAGCCGATCTGGTGCCCGGGTTGCGGGCACTTCTCGGTGCACAATGCGATCACCAAGGCGATGGCCGCCCTCGGCATCGACAAGGACAGGACGGTGCTGGTGTCTGGCATCGGCTGCTCCTCGCGCCTGCCCGCCTATGTGGACAGCTACGGTTTCCACGGCGTGCACGGCCGCGGGCTGGCCATCGCCCAGGGCCTGAAAGTGGCGCGCCCCGACCTTACCGTGCTGGCCCTGGGCGGCGATGGCGACGGCTTCTCCATCGGCGGCAACCATTTCATCCACGCCTGCCGGCGCAACGTCGACATCACCTATATCGCGATGGACAACGAGGTCTACGGCATGACCAAGGGCCAGGCCTCGCCCACCACGCCGATGGACTGGGACCACAGCAAGCTGACGCCACACGGCCCGGGCGTGCGCCCGTTCAAGCCCGCGGCGCTGGCGCTGGCCTCCGGCGCGCCCTGGATCGCCCGGGGCTACTCCGGCAACCCCAACCAGATAGCGAAGCTGATCGCCGAGGCGGTGGAGTTTCCCGGTTTCAGTTTCCTGCACGTGATGTCCCAGTGCATCACCTTCTGCCCGGAGCAGACGGACTGGAAGGCCATCGTCACCGAGTCGGAGGCGCCGCCACTGGCGGACGCCGACGAGGCCGCGAAACAGTTCCTGCACGAGGACGGCTTCCAGACCGGCCTGCTCTACCGCGAGCAGCGCGCGACCTGGCCGCCGCCGGGGGCGACCGCCGCGGAGGAGGGCGCGCCGGGCAAACTGGCGGCGGCCTTCAGGGTGTGACCATGGCGACCACAGCGACCGACAGCGCACTGGCCAACTTCCTCGCCCACTCCCTGGAGCTGGAATCCGAGGCGCGAGAGCGCTACGGCGAACTGGCCGAATCGATGGACGCGCACCACAACCGCCCGGTGGCGGACTTTTTCCGGCGCATGGCGGCGGAGGCCGAGCACCACCTGCAGGAAGTGGCGGCGCTGGCCGGTCACATGACCCTGCCGCAGCTGAAGGCCTGGGAGTTCGACTGGCCCGACGCGGAGCCCCCCGAAACCGCCAGCTACGAGGCGCTGCATTACCGCATGAGCCTGCGCCAGGCGATGCAGCTGGCGCTGGCCAACGAGCACGCCGCCGAGCGGTACTACCGCGAATTCGCCAACCGCACCGGCGATGCCGGCACCGCCGCCGTCGCCAACCGCTTTGCCGACGAGGAGAGCGGCCACGCCGCGGAGCTGGAGCGGATGATCGCGGCCCTGCCCGCAAGCGGTTTGCACCTGCGCGAAGAGGACGACGAGCCGCATATGCCCGAGTAACCCGGTTGGAGTTGCCCGGTTAAAGCCAGCCTCGCCCAGGCAGCGCGGTCCATTGCAGGCGCTGCGGTGACGGGCGTATGCTCCGCCGGGATACCCTGGCTCACGGGACCCGCGCCAGCGGGCTGGTCGGTGAATACCATGTTGCTTGTTAGATGTCTCGGGTTGTCCGCGCTGGTCGCGCTGGCGCTCCTCGGCTGCGACGGTTCCGGTTCTTCCTCCGGGGGTGGCTCAGATCCGCCAGCCGCCGCCACCGACTTGCTGGTATACCGCTCTTACCCGAATCCGGCGCAGCTGTACAAACTCGACACCCGGGGCCGCGCTACACAACTGTCCGACGCGCTCGTCACTGGGGGTTTTTCCAATGAAACGGA
>JAOUDU010000210.1 GCA_029859085.1 Gammaproteobacteria bacterium
GCTCCATGGCGCCGCCTTCGCGATCGAGTACCACGCCGAAACGCAACAGGCAGACCCTGGTACCGCAATCGGCAGCGGGCAGCGCCGCGGCTTCCCAGCGCTGGCACAGCTGCTGGGAGAAACCCGGCACCACCGCGCCGTCCTCTCCCAGGGGTTCATCGCCATGATGCCCGTAAAAGCCGATGGCGCTGGCGCTCAGAAGTGCCGCCGGGGGATGTTGCAGGCGCCGCAGCAACGCGATGACAGCCTCGGTGGTACCCAATCGACTGGCGACGATCTCGCGCTTGTAGGCCGCGCTCCAGCGCGCGCCCGCCAGGGACGCCCCGGCCAGGTTCACCACCCCGTCGAAGCGCGTATCGGCCGGGATCGCGTCGAGGCTGGTGACATAGGTCACCGCTGCCCGGGGTGGTCGGGGCTGGCGCGTCAGCACCGTGGCACTATGGCCATCCTGCCCGAGGGCGGCTGTCAGAGCGGAGCCGATAAAGCCGGTGCCGCCGGTAATAAGGTAGTTCATAAAACTCGAGCCTCCAGCGCGTTATACCTGCGCATCCACCGGTGTAGCTGTCTATAGACTACGCACTGCCGGGCCAGGTAGATTTTTAAATCCCCGGGACGCCGCCCTGCGTATACTCTGCCTATGAACCCGATCCATGCAACTGTCCCCGTGCTGCGCCGCTTCCTGGCGGATTTCCCCAGGCTGGTGGTGATCAGCGGCGCCGGCGTCAGCATCGCCTCGGGCATCCCCGCCTATCGCGATCGCGCCGGCGTATGGCAGCATTCCCCGCCGATTACCCACCAGGAATTTGTCAGTGACCCCGCCCGGCGCCGGCGCTACTGGGCGCGCTCCCTGCTGGGCTGGCCGACGGTGCGGGACGCCCGGCCCAACGGTGCCCACCTGGCCCTGGCCCGACTGGAGCAACGCGGCCATGTCCACCTGCTGATCACCCAGAACGTCGATCGGCTGCACCAGCGCGCCGGCAGCGCAGCGGTGATCGACCTGCACGGCCGGGTGGACCGGGTCCGCTGCCTGGCGTGCGCCGCCACGGTGCCGCGGGAAGTGATCCAGCAGCAGCTCCTGCGGGACAATCCCGGACCCGGGAGCCACGCCGCGGCGGTGCGTCCCGACGGCGACGCGGATATTGGCGATGAATTGATCGCGGAGATGACAATACCCACCTGTGCCGGTTGCGGTGGCACCCTGATGCCAGATGTGGTTTTTTTCGGCGGCACCGTACCCAGGGAGCGGGTCGACGCCTGCAGGGACGCCATCGCCGAGGCCGATGCGCTGTTGGCGGTCGGAAGCTCACTGCAGGTGTATTCGGGCTTTCGCTTCTGTCGGCTGGCAAGGGACCTGGGCAAACCCATCGCCATCATCAATCCCGGCACCACCCGGGGCGATCCGCTGGCTACAGTGAAACTGGCAGCAGACTGTGAACCCCTGCTGGCCGCCCTCGCGCAGGGGTCGGGCAGCGGTCGATGATCCTCCCGCCGGTATTCGCCGTACTACAGATATGACTAACCCCGTTATCTACTGGTTCAGGCAGGACCTGCGCACCCGCGACCTGCCGGGGCTGATCGCGGCCGCCGCGACCGGCGCCCCGGTGCTGGCCTGTTACATCCTCGACGACACCTCCCCCGGCGAGGCCGCGATGGGCGCCGCCAGCCGCTGGTGGTTGCACCACAGCCTGCGCTCACTGGCGGCGGAACTCGCGGCCCTGGGCGGTTCGCTGGTGTTGCGGCGCGGTGCCGCGCCCGCTGTGCTCGACAACCTGGTCGCCGGGACAGGGGCCACTGCCGTTTACTGCTCGAGGGTTTACGAGCCCTGGGCCAATACCCTGGAGGAGAGCCTGCACACGGTGCTGGCGTCCCGCGGCGTGAGTTTCAAGCGCTACCCGGGAGCGCTGCTGTTCGAGCCCGGCCAGGTTATGAACAAGGGTGGCGGGCCTTGCAAGGTGTTTACCCCGTTCTGGCGGCAGTGCCTGGCCGCCGGCGCACCGGCGGTACCCAGGCCGGCACCGGCGGCGATCGACTGGTACCGGCGATCCCCGGGCAGTGAGGACCTCACCCGCTGGGGGCTGCTGCCCGGGGAACCCGACTGGGCCCGGGGATGGGGCGAACTGTGGCAGCCGGGATCCGACGGCGCCAGGCGCCGGCTGAAGGACTTTCTCGCGGGCCCGGTCAGTGATTACGACGAGGGCCGCAATCACCCGGCGAGGGAGGCCACCTCCCGCCTGTCGGCCCACCTGCACTTTGGAGAGATCTCGGCGCGCACTGTCTGGCATGCGGCCGCTGCCCGCGCCGGCAAAGACCCCGGCAGCGCCGACCAGGTGGACAAGTTCCTCAGTGAGCTGGGCTGGCGCGAGTTCTCGCATCACCTGCTGTATCACTTCCCCGCGATCGCGGCCGAGCCCTTCAAGGCCCAGTTCAGGCACTTTCCCTGGCTGGGTAACGCAGCCGCCCTGCGCGCCTGGCAACGGGGCCACACCGGTTACCCGATCGTGGACGCCGGCATGCGCGAGCTCTGGTCAACCGGTTTCATGCACAACCGCATCCGCATGGTGGTCGCGTCGTTCCTGACCAAGCACCTGCTCATCCACTGGCGCTCCGGCGCCCGCTGGTTCCAGGACACCCTGGTGGATGCGGACCTGGCCAACAACAGCTGTGGCTGGCAGTGGGTGGCGGGCAGCGGCGCCGACGCCTCGCCCTACTTCCGCATTTTCAACCCCGTGACCCAGGGTGAGAAGTTTGACGAGGAGGGCCGCTACATCCGCCAGTGGGTGCCCGAACTGGCGCGGTTACCCGACCGCTACCTGAACCGGCCCTGGGAGGCGCCGCCCGACGTGCTCGAGGCGGCGGGGATCCTGCTCGGCGAGACCTACCCGCTCCCGGTGGTGGACCACAAGTCCGCCAGGGAGTCAGCCCTGGCGGCCTACGCCTCGCTCAGGGATCACTGAAGCCAGCTCCGACCCGCCACCCGGCCCTGCCCCATTTATCTGTTTCAGGTCCGCGCCAATCCTCACTGCCTTTCGACCAGTCAAGCATAATCTGTTGTTTTCCAAAGATTTACTGCGCCCGGAAATCTGTACTTTTCTCCAGTTAATCAATGCCATCGCGAAGCGGCATCTGTAATTTTTCAACAGGACACCCCACATGCGGCAACCGCGCATGCCGGGTGATGTTGTTACTACGGAGAGCCGACTATGCTGGTGTGGGTAAAAACTGCCGCAGTACTGGGAGTGAGCGTACTGCTGATGGGCAGCAAGCTCATCATCCAGGTTCCCGAGGGGGGCTCGGTGGTTTCTTCCTCGGGACTGGTGGCCTGCGCGGCCGGTGAAACCTGTACCGTCGATGTCGATAACGAGAATTTCAGCGAGACTTTCACTGCTGTCCCCGAGGCAGGCTATGCATTCAAGCGCTGGGCCGACCGCGCCGGGGCTGTCTGCGGCGGTAGCGCGAATCCCTCCTGCGCGGAGCTGGACAACAGTCCCTTCTCCGACTTCCAGGGCCGCGACTCCCGGCTGCACTCCGCCGGCACACTGACGATGACCCCCTCTTTCACCTCCCGGGAAGCCGTCCTTGCCACGCAGAAACCGCAGATCTCTATCCGCTCCTATCACACTACCCGCTACTACCAGGTCCGGGGCACTACCCAGGAGGAGATCTGGGCCCAGCTGCACGGCGCCGCCAACCCGCTGGCGATCGATCACGGGCAGGGTACCCGGCCGCTGGGCAGGGCCAGCTTCGAGTACAACTACAACTACCAGGGTGGTTACGCCGCGAACGCGTCCAGCTGCCGGGTTGAATCTGCCGACCTGGAATTCAGGTTCGCGACAGTGCTGCCGCAGCGAGTGCTGGCAGGTGAGCAGGCCCCAACATTGCAGGGACGCTGGCAGTCCCTGCAGGAACGTATTACCGAACATGAGGCCGGTCACCACGCGATCTACCGCCAACTGGTGACGCGACTGCCCCAGGTGATGGCGGACCTGGGCCAGGTGCCCTGCAGCGAACTGGACGACCGGGTCAGGGTGGCCATCAATGACGCGGTGGACGCGGTCCGCCAGGCCAGCGCCGATTACGACAGGAGTCACGGCGACGAGACCTACGTCGCATCCTCCCTGTAGGCACGACCAACCGGAACTCTGGACAGCGGTACCCATCCCCACTACCCTCACCTTTTTGCCGGGGCGCAGAGCGCGGCGCCCGCCCTTGAATCCCCCGGCCTGAAGGTTAATTCATGACCCCATACCAGCAACTCGAAGCCCGCAAGAAACGGGTTTCCGCCCTCAATAACGCCATGGGTATCCTGCAATGGGACCAGCAGACCATGATGCCCGAAGGCGCCGCGCCCGCCCGCGCATCGGTGCTGGCCGAGCTGAGCGTGATGGCGCATGAAATGGAAACCGGCAGTGAGCTGTCTGACCTGATCGCCGCGGCCGAATCAGACACCGGCCAGCTGGATGCCTGGCAGCGCGCCAACCTCAGGGAAATCCGCCACCAGTTCGTGCATGCCAACGCCATCCCGTCGGACCTGGTCGAAAAGCTGGTGATGGCCGGGTCGGATGCCGAGATGACATGGCGGATTGCGCGGCCCAACAACGACTTCAAGAGCCTGGCGCCGAAACTTGAAACGCTGTTCGAGCTGAAGCGGGAGGAGGCCAACATCAAGGCCGGCATCATGGGAGTAACTCCCTATGAAGCGATGCTCGACCGCTACGACCCCGGTCGCCGCGAGCCCCAGGTTGACCGGATTTTCAGCGACCTGGAGAACTTCCTGCCCGGGTTCCTGCAACAGGTGATGGCGAAGCAGGCTGCGGCCCCCTCTCCGGTGATGCCGGCGGGCCCGTTCCCGCTTGAGCGCCAGCGGGAATTGAGCCACGAAGTCATGAAGGTGTTCGGCTTTCCCTTCGAGCGGGGCCGCCTGGATACCGCCCACCACCCGTTCAGCGGCGGTGCCGATGGCGACCTGCGTATCACCACCCGCTATAACGAAGCGGATTTCATGAAGAGCCTGATGGCGGTGATCCACGAGACTGGCCACGCCCTTTACGAAGATGGCCGCCCGCCCCAGTGGCTGGGGCAGCCGGTGGGCAACAGCCGCGGCATGACCCTGCACGAGAGCCAGTCGCTGCTGCTTGAAATGCAGGCGGCGCGCTCGGAAGAATTCATCCGCTTCCTGCTGCCCATCATTCAGCGGGTGCTGGGCGGCTCGGGGCCGGCGTGGACCCCGGACAATTTCCTGCGAATTTACCGCAAGGTCGAGCCCGGGCTGATCAGGGTCTATGCGGATGAAGTGACCTACCCGCTGCACGTAATCCTGCGCTACCGTCTCGAAAAAGCCATTCTCGCCAATGAGCTGGCCACGCGGGACCTGCCCGGCGCCTGGAACGAACTGATGGAAAAACTGGTGGGTATCAGGCCCACCGACGACAGGGATGGGGTGATGCAGGACGTACACTGGCCGGAGGGTATCTTCGGCTACTTCCCCACCTACTCCCTTGGCGCGCTGGCCGCGGCGCAGATTTTTGCAGCCGCGCAAAAAGCCGATACCGATATCCTGCCAGGCCTGGGCAGGGGCGACCCCGCGCCGCTGTTCAACTGGCTGGACCGGAATATCCGCAGCCAGGGCTGTTTATATATGCCCGATGAACTGATCGAACGAGCCACCGGGGCCGAACT
>JAOUDU010000211.1 GCA_029859085.1 Gammaproteobacteria bacterium
CTGCGTGAACCAGGTGCTGGGTTTCCTGGACCTGTTCGGGTATGGTTCTGACTTTTTCGGCGACCCGACTTGGTACGATAACAACCCCATGGTGCTGTGTAACGAGCAGGAGGCCGAGAACTGGGCGGTCTTCGCCGATGGTACCTATAACTTTGCCGAGCGCTGGTCCTTCGGGGCCGGCGCCCGCTGGACCGATGAAAAGAAAGACTGGACCGGTCGCAACCAGGTGTTCTACCAGGCCCTCGAGGGCGGCTTTGATCCCAACCTGACCTGGCGGGATTTCAGCGAGCCGCTCGGGGCAGCCAAATTCAACAAGTATTCAACCGGGGTGCTCTCGGACAGCGAGAGCTGGGACGAGCCCACCTATCGCGCCACGATCAGCTATGAAGCGTCCGAAGACCTGTTCACATACTTTACCTACTCCCACGGCTTCAAGAGCGGCGGCTATAACGACCAGTCAGGCACGTCGCAACAGCCACTTACACCGCAGTCAATCGCCCCGACCGACCCGGAAAAGGCCGATTCCTACGAGTTGGGTTTCAAGAGTGACATGCTGGACAACAACCTTCGCCTCGACGTGGCCACGTTCTACGTGAAGTATTCCGACGCACAGCGCGACCTGGTGTCCACGTTCCTGACACCCGAGGGTGCGCAGTTCCAGGAAACCCGCTTCTTCAATGCGGCTGACATGGACGTGTATGGACTTGAGGTACAATTCACCGCCGCGGTAACCGATAACTTCACCCTGCGCGGTAACGCAAGCTACCTCCACAGCGAATACAAGAAGTTCACGGCGGACACCGATTTTGACGGTATCGACGATGTCGACCTGAGTGACGCGGATGTCAACCGGGCACCGGAATACCAGTGGAATATCGATGCCATTTATGAGCACGACTTGTTCGATGGCGACATGCGCTGGTTGGTCAACGCCAACTACGAGGACGACTCGATCTTCGTCTACTCGGAGTTGGGGCCACAGTATGACGGCATGATAGACGAGCGCACCGTGTTTAACGCCAGCGTCACTTATACCGCCAGCGATGACAGGTACTTCGTGCGCCTCTACGGCAAGAACCTGACCGACGAGGAGTACAAGGTGGGTGAGCTGCCGGTGGCCACGCTCTGGACCTTCGCCTACTACGGCGAGCCCAGGGCGTTCGGTATGGAAGTCGGCATGAACTTCGGGAATTAGAACCACAGATAGGGTCCCTCAAGGGCCAGCGGAAGCTGGCCCTTTTTTTTCACAAAACTTTACAGGTAAGCCGCGATGGCAGAAATCATCCTGCACCATTTCGACAGTTCCCCGTTTGCCGAAAAGGTGCGGCTGGCCCTGGGCCTGAAAGGCCTGGACTGGCGCTCGGTAGAGATTCCGATGGTCATGCCGAAGCCGCTGTTGACTGCACTCACCGGCGGCTACCGCAAGACGCCGGTAATGCAGATAGGGGCGGATATCTACTGCGATACCCAGTGCATAGCGGTGGAGCTCGAACGCCGCTTTCCCCGTCCCACACTGTTTCCGCATCACAGCGAGGCCCTGGCCATCGCGCTCAGCCAGTGGAGCGACAACGCTTTCTTCCAGCCGGGCGCCGGTCTCTCCATGGGCACGAATGCCGCCCTGCCGGAGGACATCCTGCGCGATCGCCGCGAGTTCTTTAACTTTCTCGATTTCGCAACCCTGGAGAGGCAGTTGCCACACCTGTACTCGCAATTTCGCGCGCACCTGCAGCTGGTGGAGAGCATGGTGAGTGACGGCCGCCAGTTTGTGCTGGGCGACGTGCCCGGGTGGCTGGATATCCTCGCCTATTTTCCGATATGGATGTGTCGGGGCAATATTGCGAAGGCTGACGACCTGCTGCGGGGTTTATCACTGCTGCAGGCCTGGGAGCAGCGCGTCAAGGGTATCGGGCATGGCCGCTTCCGGGTGCTGGCGGCGGAGGAGGCGCTGGCCGTCGCCCGCTATACCCAGCCGGTGGCTGTGGCGGAAATCTGCGAGGATTCCTGGCCCGACCTTTCGGAGAATGCGCGGGTTGTGGTCAGTCCCCAGGACTATGGGGCGGTACCGGTGGAGGGCAGCCTGCTGCGACTGACCCACTCGGATATAGCCATCCGGCGGGAAAGCGCGCTCACGGGCGAGGTCGTCGTGCACTTCCCGCGCCTGGGTTACAGGGTGGAGACCGCATGATGTTGCAGCAGAGGTCGTACTGATGCTTGCAAAGTTTGGTTACAGCGATATCGATGTAAGTCTGCAGGGCCACGTGGCCCTGGTGGAAATTCGACGGCCACCCCATAACTACTTTAACCAGGAGCTGGTGTCCCAACTGGCCACCGCGTTCGAGTTGCTGGATGACGAGTCGCAATGCCGCGCGATCGTGTTGGCCTCGCAGGGCAAGTCTTTCTGCGCAGGTGCCAACTTCGACGATGGCTCCGGACACGAAATCATCGCCGCTGGCGACGGGCGCCATTTGTACGAAGATGCGGCGAGGCTATTCGCCACCAGAAAACCCATCGTGGGTGCGATCCAGGGCGCTGCCGTCGGTGGTGGACTGGGCCTGGCCCTGGTGCCGGATTTTCGCGTGGGTTGTCCCGAGGCCCGTTTCTGCGCCAATTTCACTATGCTGGGGTTTCATCCCGGCTTCGGGCTGACCTGCACGTTGCCGGCACTGGTCGGGCAACAGAAGGCGAACCTGATGCTCTACACGAGCCGACGTATCCGCGGGGAGGAAGCGTTGGCGATGGGCCTGCTGGATGTTCTCGTGCCCGCCGACCGGCTGCGCTCCGCCGCCTTCGATCTGGCGGATGAAATAGCCGGCGCCGCCCCGCTGGGCGTGATGGAGACCCGGGCAACCATGCGCGCCGGCCTGCTCGAGAGGTTCAGGGCGGCAACGTCCCGGGAAAAGCAGGTGCAGGACCGGTTGCGCACAACTGAAGATTTCCGGGAGGGCATTGCCGCAAGTTCTCAACGCCGCAAGCCGGACTTCAACGGGATATAGCGATTAATTTTGGGAGTTCCCGATGAACGATGCAGAGATCGCCAATCTGCGCAGCCTGATGGAATATGAAGCGGGCCGCACCGAACCCCCTATCGGTTTTCCCCGGCTGCCAACCGTGCCGGGAGGCAGGTACACCAGTGACCAGTTTTATCAACTGGAGCGGGAACACCTCTGGCGCCGTGCCTGGTTGCTCGCGGGGCACCTCGATGAGGTTCCCGCGCCGGGAAGTTTCCGGGTATGGGATCTCGCGGGCCCGCCTGTCCTTATCACCCATGCACAGGACGGGGAAATCAGGGCATTCCATAACGTCTGCCGACACCGGGGCGCACCGGTCGCGCTGGACAAGTCCGGCAACAAGTCCCGGCTGACCTGCGCCTATCACGGTTGGAGCTACAATCTCGACGGGGAGCTGGTCGCGATTCGCAACGCGGAGGACTTTCGGGACTTCGACTACGCCGCCCATGGCCTTGCGGGGATTCGCTGTGAGCGCTTCGGCAAGCTGATCTTCATCAATTTCGACGAGGGCGCGCCCGCGCTGCTTGACTGGCTCGGGCCGATAGCGGCCGAGTGGGCGGAATTCCAGTTCGACCGCTGCCGGCTCGCGGCGCGGCATGTCTTCGACCTGGAATGCAACTGGAAGATAGCGCTGGAGGCCAATATCGAGGTCTACCATATCCGCACCATCCATCCGAAGTCCGTGGCGCCCATGATGGACGACCGGCGCAATGTAAATACCTTGTATCCGAATGGTCACGGCAGGATGGTTGCGCCCGGGCGCGCCGACAGTGCGGTAAAGGCGGCCGTCGATCTGCCCCGGGGCGGCAACATCATTGAAACTGTCGGCGAAATAGCCCGGACCTGTACCCAGTCCTACAATATTTTTCCCAACTGGGTCTCGCCCCTGAACCACCGGGCCCTGGCCCCGCTGCTTATGTGGCCCAATGGCGCCGGCAAATGCCGGCTGGAGACCTGGACCCTCGCCCCCGACTGGGGAGACAAACCCCGGCCCGACATGTGGACTGAAAATGATGGGGAGCGGCTGAACCCGGTATTGCTCGAGGATGTGGAGATGGGAGAGAGGATCCAGGAATCCCTGTCCTCCCCCGGTTTCAAAGGCGCCTCCCTGTCCTACCAGGAGGCGAGGATCTACCACTGGCACCAGATGGCGGACCGACTGATCGGCATCGAGCATATTCCCGAGGCGCTGAGGGTAGAGCAGGTGATAGGCGAAGAGTGGATTTACCCGAATGACCCCAGGCGCGGCGCGGGTCTGCGCACGGTCCAGGTGGCCGGCGCCTGAAACGGGGGTCGTCCCGGGGCGGGGCGATGACTCGCGGCAATTGACCTCGGCCCCGTGATCGAAATACGATGGCGCGGTTCCCCGGAGAAATTCCTTGAAATACATCGTCGCCGGGATGGAAAGCCGTTCCGGGTAGCGCTGGATGTTGGGGGTTCGCATTTTCCACGAAAAAGTACTCGCAGTAGTTGAGTCGATCCTTGTGCCGGCGGCCGGGAGCTGATGACGGTGGTGCAGGCGCTGGTACCGCTGAAAGACCTGGTCCGGGCAAAAACCCGCCTGGCGGGGTTGCTGAGTCCGTCGGAACGGCGGGCGCTGGCCCAGGCGATGGTCGAGGATGTGCTCGGCGTGCTGGCGCTCCACCCTGAGATCGAGGGGATAACCCTGCTTTCGGATGATCCCGCGGCGCACCTGCTGGCCGCCCGATACGGCGCGAGCCACTGGGCCGAGAGCGAGCTGGGTTGCCGCGGCCTGAACGCCGTCGTCGCCAGCGCCAGCGACCGGTTGCTGGCCGTGCGCGGTGCGCCGCTGTTGCTGCTGCACGCCGACCTGCCCCTGTTGTCGGCTGCGGATATTTCTGCGGTGCTGGCCGCAAGGCGGGAGACTGCCGGGCTGGTGGTGGGTTGCGATCGCCACGGGACCGGGACGAATCTGCTGTGTTTCGACGCGGGCAGCGCACCCTCGTTCTGTTTCGGGCCGGACAGCTGTGCGCGGCACCTGGCGGCCGCGCGTGAACGCGGTGCGCCGGTCACGGTCCTGCGCCGGCCTGGCATCGGCCTCGACGTGGACGAGCCACAGGACCTGGTTGCGCTGCTGGGACAACTGGATGGGATTGTCGCCGGACATACCGATGCGCTGGTAAACGGCAGCGGCCTGGGTGCCCGGGTTCGCCTGGCGCTGGCGTCCCTGGTGCCGGCGGAATTGCCAATGGACAGGGAAGAGGCAGGTTGATGGATCACTGGTCAGTGTTGCGGGACGGGTTATTGGCGGGGCAGCGCCCCACGCCGGAGCAGGCCCTGTCCCTGGCAGATGTGGTCGACACCGCCGCCCTTGCCGCCGTGGCGGGCGAACTGCGGGACCGCGGCTTCCGCAACGTGGTGACCTATTCGCGCAAGGTATTTATCCCGCTCACCCACCTGTGTCGCGATGTCTGCCATTACTGCACCTTCGCCCAAACCCCGAAAAAGATCGGGCGCGCATTCATGGGCGTCGACGAGGTGCTGGAACTGTGTCACCAGGGCGCCCGCCAGGGCTGCCAGGAGGCGCTGTTTACCCTGGGAGAAAAACCCGAGCTGCGCTACAGCGCCGCGCGCCGGGCGCTCGAGGGGCTGGGCTTCCCCGACACCCTGTCCTATGTGCAGCATGT
>JAOUDU010000213.1 GCA_029859085.1 Gammaproteobacteria bacterium
ATATCAAGTTACCACTGGATCACCGCGAAGCAGATCTGGCACTGGCCGTCGCAACAAAACTGGCGCTGGAAGTCGCGGATATCCGCGAGCTTCGCGTTTTCAAGCGCAGCCACGACGCCCGCAAAAAATCCGATATCCTGCTGATCTACCAGGTGGACGTGTTACTCGACCCGGCACTGGAACAGGCCCTGCTGGCAGAACCCGCCCTGCGCACCGTCATCGGTCCGAGCCCCGATACCAGCTATCATTTCGTGGCCCGCGCCAGCGCCGGCTTTCCACAGCAAAATCAGCAGCGGCCGCTGGTCATCGGCTTTGGCCCCTGCGGCATCCTGGCGGCACTGCTGCTGGCGCAGATGGGACTGCGGCCCATCGTGCTGGAACGGGGACGGGACGTGCGCCAGCGCACCAGGGACACCTGGGGGCTGTGGCGGGAGCGCAGGCTGAAGACCGAGTCCAATGTCCAGTTCGGCGAAGGTGGCGCCGGCACCTTTTCCGACGGCAAGCTGTACAGCCAGGTGAGGGACAGGCGCCACCTGGGCCGCAAGGTGCTCACGGAATTTGTGAAGGCGGGCGCACCGCCGGAGATCCTCACCGAAGCCAAGCCCCATATCGGCACCTTCAAACTGGTGAAGATGGTGGAGAACATGCGGGCGGAAATCATTCGCCTGGGAGGTGAAATCCGCTTCGAGCAGAAAGTCGTGGGACTGCGGCGTGAAGCCGACGGGGATGGCAACAGCCAGGTCACCGGCCTGACCCTGGCCGGGGGCGAGAACCTCTCCAGCCGGCATATCGTGCTGGCGGTGGGGCACAGTGCCCGGGATACCTTCCGGATGCTGTACGACGAGGGTGTTTACATCGAGGCCAAGCCCTTCTCCATCGGCTTTCGGATAGAGCACCCCCAGTCGGTCATCGACCGCGCCCGCTTCGGCGAGCAGGCCGGGCACCCCGCCCTGGGAGCCGCGGAATACAAGCTGGTGCACCACTGCAGGGATGGCCGCAGCGTATACAGCTTCTGCATGTGCCCGGGCGGCACCGTCGTCGCCGCCACCTCCGAGGAGGGGCGTGTCGTGACCAACGGCATGTCCCAGTACTCGCGCAATGAGCGCAACGCCAACGCCGCCATCGTCGTGGGTATCACCCCGGAGCGCGACTACCCGGGCCACCCGCTGGCGGGCATCGACCTGCAGCGGCGCCTGGAAACCCTCGCCTATGAACTGGGCGGCGGCAATTACAACGCGCCGGCCCAGCTGGTGGGGGATTTCCTCGCGGGAAAACCCTCCTCGGCGCTGGCGTCGGTTATTCCCTCCTACCAACCGGGGGTCACCCCGGGGGATCTCTCCCTCGCGCTTCCCGGGTTCGCCGTCGCCGCCATCAGGGAGGCCATTCCCGCCTTCGAGCGCCAGATCCGGGGCTTTGCGATGAGCGATGCAGTGTTGACCGGCGTCGAGACCCGGACCTCGTCACCCATCTGTATCAGGCGCGGTAGCGACTGCCAGAGTATCAACACCCGGGGACTCTATCCCGCCGGGGAGGGCGCGGGTTATGCGGGGGGCATACTGTCGGCGGGCATCGACGGGATCAAGGTCGCCGAGGCCATCGCCCTGGACATCCTGCAATAGGCCATGCGCTCCCGCCGGACGCGCCTCGACCGCTTTCTTACCGCCCGGGCCGGCATCCATCCCCGAGCGGTCAGGCCGCTGCTCGCCAGCGGCCGGGTGCTGGTGGACGGCGCTGCCGCGACCGGCATCAGCCAGGTCATCGACCAATTTACCCGGGTGCAGCTGGATGACCGGGTATTGCAGGCGCGCAACGGCGTCTACATCATGCTGCACAAACCCACCGGGGTCGTCAGCGCCACCCGCGACCCGCAGCACAGGACGGTCATCGACCTGCTGGCGCGCCCCGACCGGGACAGCCTGCATATCGCCGGCCGCCTGGATTACAACTCCTCGGGGCTGCTGTTGCTCACCAACGACGGGCGCTGGTCCAGGCACCTGAATACGCCCGGCAACGCCGTGCGCAAACGCTACCTGGTGACGCTTGAACAGCCGGTCAGCGCCGAGTACGCCACCGCCTTTGCCGAGGGCATGTATTTTCCGTATGAAGGTATTACCACCCGCCCGGCACAGCTGCGCATCATCGACGACCATACCGCCGAGGTGGTGTTGCTGGAGGGCAGATACCACCAGATCAGGCGCATGTTCGGGCGCTTCAACAACCGGGTACTGGCATTGCACCGGGTGGCCGTCGGGAGTTTATCGCTGGATCCGGAGCTGGCCCCGGGGCAGTACCGGGAACTGACGCTGCAGGAGTATCGCGACAGCCTGGCCGGGTAAGGTATGCGCAATACGGTGCGCCCCGTCGGCAGTGCGGGGAATAAGACTCAGCAGCTGCCTTTCGCGGTCAGGTCGCAAACCACCGCGGCGCCGGCGGCAAGCGTTACCGAATACACCTGGCTGGTGGGCAGGGGCACAACCAGGCCGTCGTAGTCGACGGAATCGTCCGCGGCGGTGTTGCAGCTGAAGGCCATGGTGTAAGCCCCCGCCGGCAGGAAGCCGAACACGTACTCCCAGTTGGCCGTCAGCGAATTCTGGACCAGTGAAGCCACCGCGAAGGGCGCCAGCACATCGCCCGGTACCGTGGTGCCGCTGTTGCTGGCGAATACATCGCCCAGGCGCTTGCCGGACTGGCGGCTGCCCTGGTAGAGGTAAATCCGGTTGCCCCGGCCAGGCTCCGTCTTGTCGCTGCAGGGCGCTACCGAGTTGAACAGGCTGCTGTCGACGCGCCCTGACAGGCTGGCCGCGGTGGCATTGTTCTCGAGCCGGACGCCCTGGGCGGACAGCAGGTAAAGGGTATCCGCGGACTGCGCCCGCAGTGACTGGGCCAGGCTGAATTCGACGGTGTAGTCCTGGTTGGAGCGCGCGAAATTAGCGCCGGGCAGGGTCAGCACGCCGCCGGAGACGTTGAGTTCACCCAGGGTATCGTCAGAGCGCTGCACATAGGAGCGGTTGACATCGCCCCCCAGCACCTTGAGGAGCACCTGGCTGTAGTTTCCCGACGGCAGTTCCAGGTCTGTGATCACCACCAGCCGGTTGCGGCCGCGGTACTGCAGCAGGTCGACCTGGAAGGTGTCGGCGGACGCCAGGTTCAGCGCCGGTATGGTGAAGCGATCGACAACCACGTCGGCGGCGCCAACGCGGCGGAAGGTGATGCTGTCGATCTCGAGCACGACCTGCTTGAGATCCTCCGGCAGCGCGTCGGACAAACCCAGGCTCAGCACCGTCGTGCCCTGGCTGTCCTCGTTATTGCAGTCGAAACCACAGCTGCAGGCACCGAGAAAAATCGTGCCCGCAATAACAGGCAGGAGCCCTGCCAGCAACGATAAGCTTTTATACATCGCGAACTAATCCCATCTGTTTAAGGGTGGAAGTGATTTCCTCGATAATCGCCGGGTCGTCGATGGTGGCCGGCATTTTCCACGAAGTGCCGTCTGCAATGCTGCGCATGGTGCCCCGCAGTATCTTGCCGGAGCGCGTCTTCGGCAGGCGCTCCACCACCGCGCACAGCTTGAACGCCGCCACCGGTCCGATGCGATCGCGCACCAGCTGGATCGCCTCGGCGACGATCACCGCGGGGTCGCGGTTCACTCCCGCGCTGAGCACCAGCAGGCCCAGGGGCAGCTGGCCTTTCATCTCATCGGCTATGCCGATGACCGCGCATTCCGCCACGTCCGGGTGATCCGCCAGCACCTCTTCCATCGCACCGGTGGACAGGCGGTGGCCGGCCACGTTGATCACGTCATCGGTGCGGGCCATGACGAACACGTAGCCGTTGTCGTCGATGTAACCGGCATCACCGGTCTCGTAAAACCCGGGAAAACGGCTGAAATACGCCTTCACGTAGCGCTGTTCGGCATTCCATAGGGTGGTGAAGGTGCCCGGGGGGAGCGGTGACCTGATGACCAGGGCGCCAATTGCACCGGGGGCCGCCCGGTTGCCGTCGGCATCCAGCACCTGGACATCGTAGCCCGGGACCGGGCGCGCCGGTGAGCCGGGCACGATCGGCAGCTGCTCTATGCCCAGGCAGTTGGCGCAGATGGACCAGCCCGTCTCCGTCTGCCACCAGTGATCGATCACCGGTACCTGCAGTTTTTCCCGGGCCCACTCCAGGGTATTCGGGTCACAGCGCTCACCGGCCAGGAACAGGGCGCGAAAACCCGAAAGGTCGTACTTTGCGAGGTAGCTGCCCTCCGGGTCCTCCTTCCTGATGGCGCGAAACGCGGTGGGAGCGGTGAACATCACCTTCACGTCGTGCTCGTCGATCACCCGCCAGTAGGCACCCGGGTCTGGCGTCCCCACCGGCTTGCCCTCGTACATCACCGTGGTGTTGGCGTTGAACAGGGGGCCGTAGACAATATAGGAGTGCCCGACGACCCAGCCCACGTCGGAGGCTGCCCAGAACACCTCCCCCGGGTGCACGTTGTAGATATTCGTCATGCTCCACTTGAGGCTGACGATGCTGCCGCCGGTATCGCGCACCACGCCCTTGGGCTGGCCGGTGGTACCGGAGGTATACAGGATGTACAGCGGGTCGTTGGCGTTGACCGGCACGCAGGGCGCCGGGGTTGCAGTTGCCATCACGGTCGCCCAGTCCAGGTCCCGGCCCGCCACCAGCGCGGCCTCCAGCGCCGGCCGTTGCAGGATAATGCAGCTGTCGGGCTTGTGCCGGGCCAGCCGGATCGCCTCGTCCAGCAGCGGCTTGTAGGCCACCACCCGGTTCGGTTCTATCCCGCAGGAGGCGGACACGACCAGCTTCGGGGTGGCATCGTCGATGCGCACCGCCAGTTCACTGCTGGCGAAGCCGCCGAACACCACCGAGTGGATGGCACCGAGGCGGGCGCAGGCCAGCATCGCGATCAACGCCTCGGGCACCATCGGCATGTAGACGATGACCCGGTCGCCCTTGGCCACGCCCTGCCCCGACAGCACACCGGCGAAACGGGATACCTGGTCCAGCAAATCGTCGAACGTGAGAATGCGTTGGGTACTGGTCACCGGGCTGTCGTAGATGACCGCCGGCTGCTCGCCCCTGCCCTGCTCCACGTGAATATCCACCGCGTTGTAGCAGGCGTTGGTCACGCCGTCCGGGTACCAGCGGTAAAACGGTGGGTTGCTGTCGTCGAGCAGCGTGGCCGGCGCCCGATACCAGTGAATATCGTCGGCGGCGCGCTGCCACAGGCGGCTGTCATTCATGGGCGGTTTCCGCCTGCGGGGTTTTCTCCTGGTAGAGGCGATTGGCTTCCGCCAGCACGTACTGGCGAATGGCCTCGGCGTCGTCAGCGCTGACGTAGTCGCTGAAACTCACCATGCCGCGTGACTGCAACACACCCCCCAGGACGATGTCCTGCCACATCTTGTGCACCTGGGGAGTCGACCAGCGCAGGTCCGGCGTCACGCCACCCGTGCGCAGGCCGTCGCCGTGGCAGTAGCTGCAGTGGCGGTGGTAGACCACCTCGCCGCGCTGGAGTACAGCCGCCTCCGCCGTCACCGGAGCCGGTTGCGGCATCACCCGTGTGTCGGTCCGCGGTGGCGGCGGTTCGGCTTTGCCGTCGAGCCGGTACACCATCACCCGCGACATATTCTGCATATGCCAGTC
>JAOUDU010000212.1 GCA_029859085.1 Gammaproteobacteria bacterium
CTTGCCCTTATCGTGGTCGAAAAACACGCCGGGAGAACGATGCAGCTGGGACACGATAACCCGCTCGGTGCCGTTCACAACAAAGGTGCCGTTTTCGGTCATCAGGGGAATCTCCCCCATATAGACTTCCTGCTCCTTGATGTCCTTGATGGTCTTGTTGGCGGACTCCTTGTCATAGATGATCAGGCGAACCTTCACACGCAATGAGCAGGAGTAGGTGACGCCCCGCAACTGGCACTCGTTGACATCGAACACCGGGGTGCCCAGGTTGTAGTCCACATACTCAAGCGCAGCGTTGCCGCTGTAGCTCACAATCGGGAATACAGACTTGAAAGCGGCATGCAGACCGTAGTCGCCACGCTGGTCCAGGGGAACACCCTGCTGGGTGAATTTCCGGTAAGAATCCAATTGGATCGCAAGCAGGTAAGGCACATCCATTACCTTCGGCAGAATACCGAAATCCTTGCGAATACGTTTTTTCTCAGTGTACGAGTATGCCATCAGTACTCCCCAGCGTGATTAGCTTTCAACCGCCCCGAGGGCGATTTATTTTTGCAACGACATCGATGTCGCGGCAGGTTGTCGAATGAATTCGACCCTACAGCAGGGTCGAATTGATTCGACCAACGAATCTTTGCTTCATTGAAGCGGGAAAAGGCCGGCGGGCAAAAGCCCACCAGCCTTGTCCCTGCCCGGCGTGAACCGGGCAGTTATTGCACTTACTTGAGCTCGACAGTACCGCCGGCCTCTTCCAACTGCTTCTTGATGTCTTCAGCTTCGGCCTTGGAAGCACCTTCCTTGATGGGGGAAGGAGCGCCGTCGACCAGGCCCTTGGCTTCTTTCAGGCCCAGGCCGGTTACCGCGCGCACAACCTTGATCACGTTGACTTTCTTGTCGCCAGAGGCGGTCAGGATAACGTCGAACTCGGTCTGCTCTTCAGCAGCTGCGCCGGCGTCACCGCCGCCAGCAGGTGCAGCGGCAACGGCAACAGCCGCGGCAGCAGTTACACCAAACTTCTCTTCCATTGCGCTGATGAGCTCAACGATGTCCATTACGCTCATTTCAGCGATTGCGTTCAATATATCGTCTTTAGACAGAGCCATGACTCTTATCTCCTATTTAGCTGATTAAATATCCACTGCGGTGGCTTATTACGCCGCCGCTTCCTTCTGATCGCGTACTGCTGCGAGTGTGCGAACCAGTTTTCCAGGTACTTCGTTCATTGTCTGAACCAGCTTCGTCACCGGCGCCTTCATAACACTCATCAACATCGAGAGTGCCTGGTCACGCGTGGGCATCTTAGCGAGAACATCCAACTGATCTGCACCCAGTATCTGGCCACTTACCGCCAGTGCCTTCACCTCGAAGTTTTTATTCTCCTTGGCGAATTCCTTAAAGAGTCGAGCCGCTGCACCCGGATCTTCCATAGAAAATCCGAACAGGGAGGGGCCGACCAACGAGTCGTTTACACACTCGTAGTCAGTTCCCACCAACGCCCGCCTTGCCAATGTGTTGCGCACTACACGCAGGGTCACACGGTTTTCGCGGGCGTTCTTACGCAGGGCTGTCATCCCGTCCACGGTCACGCCACGTGCATCGGCGATAACCAGGGACAGGGCACTGATGGCAGTCTCGTTAACCTCAGCTACGATCGCTTTCTTGTCTTCGAGTCCAATTGCCACTGGAATTACTCCTGGATTGCTAAGTTGAGTACCGGTAAAACTATGCCGGTACCGCTTGCGTGGTGAACAAATCCACCATCTGCGTAGGTTTTGACCAGCCGCGGTTGTCACCGCGGTTTCGTCGCAATTAAGCCGACACCGACACACCTCGTCGCTGCTGGCGCCTACGGTCTTTGATGGTCTTCAGTTCAAAGCTAAATAGGGTCAAAAACCCGAGCCTTCTCCAAAGACCTCAAAGTGGACCGGTTGGGGCCCGATAGCCCTCGCCGGTCTACAACACTCCCCATCCGTGGGGAGTCTTGAGGAACCGCCCCTTTTGGGGGCGCTTCGATCAACCTTCCAGCGAGCCCTGGTCAATAGTGACGCCGGGGCCCATGGTGGTGCTCAGGGTGACCTTTTTCAGGTAAACACCCTTGGCCGCGGCGGGCTTGCCCTTTTTCAGGTCCGCCAGCACAGCTTCGAGATTGCCTTTGATAGCGTCCAGCTCGAAACTGATCTTGCCTATACCACCGTGGATAATGCCGTTCTTGTCGGTGCGGAAACGCATCTGGCCGGCCTTGGCATTCCTGACCGCTGTTTCCACGTCGGGGGTCACGGTGCCGGTCTTGGGGTTGGGCATCAGGCCGCGGGGACCCAGTACCTGGCCCAGCTGGCCGACGACACGCATCGCGTCCGGGGAGGCGATGACAACATCAAAATCCATCATGCCGCCCTTGATCTGCTCCGCCAGGTCTTCCATGCCCACCAGGTCGGCGCCCGCCGCTTTGGCCTTTTCGGCCGCTTCGCCCTGGGTGAAGACTGCCACACGGACCTCGCTGCCGGTACCAAACGGCAGGGTTGTCGCACCGCGCACACCCTGGTCTGATTTGCGCGCATCGACGCCGAGATTAACCGCGACTTCAACTGTCTCGTTGAACTTCACGGTAGAGAATTCCTTCAGCAGGCTGACCGCCTCTGCCAGTGGATATGCGCGGGTGGAGTCGACCTTTTCCCGGAATGCGCGCACGCGCTTGGATAACTTGGCCATCAGATCACCCCCTCTACTTCGATACCGGCGGAGCGGGCGCTGCCCGCGATCGTGCGCACAGCGGCGTCCATGTCCGCAGCTGTCAGGTCGGGCCACTTCTGGGTGGCGACCTCTTCCAGCTGGGCGCGAGTGACCTTGCCCACCTTGCGGGTGTTCGGGGTGGCGGAACCCGACTGGATCTTCGCGACCTTGCGCAACAGGACCGCCGCGGGCGGGGTCTTCTTGATAAAGGTAAACGAACGATCACTGTAAACCGTGATCACTACCGGAATCGGCAGACCCGGCTCCATGCCCTGGGTCTCGGCGTTGAACGCCTTGCAGAATTCCATGATGTTGACGCCGTGCTGGCCCAGCGCCGGTCCCACGGGGGGACTGGGGTTGGCCTGGCCGGCCTTGACCTGCAGCTTTATATAAGCCTGTACTTTCTTAGCCATTGCTTCTCTCCCGGGTGCAAACGCCGTTGTACATACATACTCGGGCTCCCCATTGTGACGGCCGAAGCCGTCGTTTGTTTAAGGGGTGGATAATCGGGGACAGACCCCGGTTTACCCACCCCGGTTTCTGGTCTGTCAGGCCTTCTCGACCTGACCAAACTCCAGCTCGACCGGAGTGGAACGACCAAAAATCAGCACCGCCACATTGAGGCGGCTCTTCTCGTAATTGACATCCTCGACGACGCCATTGAAGTCGTTGAAGGGCCCGTCGATTACCCTCACCATCTCGCCCGGCTCGAACAGGGTCTTGGGCCTCGGCGCCTCTACCCCTTCCTCGACCCGCTGCAGGATGGCGGCGGCCTCGGCCTCGGTAATCGGCGCCGGTGCATCCGCCTTGCCACCGATGAAACCCAGGACGCGCGGGGTTTCTTTCACCAGGTGCCAGGTTTCGTCGCCCAGCTCCATTTGTACCAGCACATAACCCGGGAAAAACTTGCGTTCGCTGCGGCGCTTCTGGCCGCCGCGCATTTCCACCACTTCCTCGGTAGGAACCAGAATCTCGCCGAAACGGTCCTGCATACCATGCAGTTCGATACGCTCCTTCAAGGAGGCCGCCACCTTCTTTTCAAAACCTGAATAGGCGTGTACGACGTACCAACGCATTGCCATCGATTAACCCTTATTTAGTCTGTTAAGCAATTGCCAGTGAAACCAGCCAACCCAGCAAGGTGTCTAGTCCCCACAGGATCAGTGCCACCAGCAATACAAATCCCACCACAATCATGGTGGTCTGCACGGTTTCCTGGCGGGTAGGCCAGACCACCTTGCGAATTTCAGTTCTCGAACCTTTCACCAGGGCCCAGAACGCGGCACCCTTGCTTGTTTGCAGGGCTACCAGCCCGGCCACCGCGGCCAACACGACAATGCCCAGGACCCGGTACAGCAGTGACTGATCGGCAAAATAGCTGTTGCCGACTACTGCCACCGCCACCAGGCAGAATACGATGACCCACTTGACCGAATCGAATCGGCTGGCGGTTGTTTCCACACTCATTAACACAATCCCTTAATATAAAGACGGCACCCACGCCGGGCGCCATCCCCTGCCATAAATGGCAGGCCAGGAGGGAATCGAACCCCCAACCTGCGGTTTTGGAGACCGCTGCTCTGCCAATTGAGCTACTGGCCTAAATACCTCACTGAGACGACGAAGCCGAACTGCTTCTACAAGCGGTTCGGCTCGGTCCGGTTGGGGTCCGGGCCATAACCCGAACCCCTGGTTTCATCAATTACTCGATGATCTTGGCGACGACGCCCGCGCCAACTGTACGACCGCCTTCGCGGATCGCAAAACGCAGGCCCTCTTCCATCGCAATCGGCGCTATCAACGTCACAACCATCTGGATGTTGTCGCCAGGCATCACCATCTCAACACCATCAGGCAGTTCACACGCACCGGTCACATCCGTCGTACGGAAGTAAAACTGCGGACGGTAACCCTTGAAGAACGGCGTATGACGGCCTCCTTCTTCCTTCGACAGCACGTAGATCTCCGCCTCGAACTTGGTGTGCGGCTTCACCGAACCCGGCTTCGCCAGAACCTGGCCACGCTCAACGTCCTCACGCTTGGTACCGCGCAGCAGTACCCCGACGTTCTCGCCCGCACGGCCCTCGTCCAGCAGCTTGCGGAACATCTCAACACCCGTACAGGTGGTCTTCTGGGTGTCGCGGATACCGATAATCTCGATCTCCTCGCCAACCTTGATAATCCCACGCTCCACCCGGCCCGTGACCACGGTGCCGCGACCGGAAATAGAGAACACATCCTCTACCGGCATCAGGAACGCACCGTCAATCGCACGCTGCGGCTCCGGAATATACGAATCCAGGGTCTCTACCAGCGTCTTCACCGCCGTCGTGCCCAGGCCGTTCTCGTCCTCGCCATTCAGCGCCATCAGCGCTGAACCGCAGATGATCGGGGTGTCGTCGCCCGGAAACTCGTACTGGTCCAGCAGCTCGCGCAGCTCCATCTCAACCAGTTCCTTCATCTCCTGGTATTCCTCGGAGTCCGCACCGCCGCAGTCGTCCGCCAGCAGGTCAGCCTTGTTCAGGAACACCACAATGTACGGTACCCCAACCTGGCGCGACAGCAGGATGTGCTCGCGGGTCTGCGGCATCGGGCCGTCGGTGGCGCCACACACCAGGATCGCGCCGTCCATCTGCGCCGCCCCGGTGATCATGTTCTTCACGTAGTCCGCGTGTCCGGGACAGTCAACGTGCGCGTAGTGACGGTTCGGCGTGTCGTACTCAACGTGCGAGGTCGCAATCGTGATACCGCGCTCACGCTCTTCCGGGGCATTGTCGATACCGTCAAACGCAACCGCGTTACCACCCCAGGTCTCCGCGCAGACACGGGTCAGCGCCGCTGTCAGCGTCGTCTTGCCATGGTCAACGTGCCCGATGGTTCCCACGTTGACGTGGGGCTTCTTACGCTCAAATTTTTCCTTTGCCA
>JAOUDU010000214.1 GCA_029859085.1 Gammaproteobacteria bacterium
CTCAATCTCTACCGCGCGCTGCGCAATCTCAACCCATCGCCCTACATGTACTTCCTGGACCTGGAGGACTTCCATATCGTCGGTTCCTCCCCCGAAATCCTGGCCCGGCTGCAACACGGCGTGGTGACGGTGCGACCCATCGCCGGCACCCGCCGCCGCGGGCGCACCGAGGCCGAGGATGCCGCGCTGGAAGCGGAACTGCTGGCGGATCCCAAGGAAATCGCCGAGCACCTGATGCTGATCGACCTGGGTCGCAACGACGTCGGTCGTATCGCCGAGATCGGCTCGGTAGAGTTGTCCGACAAGATGGTGGTGGAGCGCTACTCCCACGTCATGCATATCGTGTCCAACGTCACCGGTCGGCTGAAAGCCGGCAAGACTGCCATCGACGTGCTCAGGGCCACGCTGCCGGCGGGCACCCTCAGCGGGGCCCCGAAAATTCGCGCGATGGAAATCATCGACGAACTTGAGCCGGTCAAGCGCGGTGTCTACGGCGGCGCGGTGGGTTATATCTCCTGGGCCGGGGACATGGACACGGCGATCGCGATCCGCACCGCGGTCATCAAGGACGGCCGGCTCTACGTCCAGGCCGGGGGCGGCGTGGTGGCCGACTCCGTGCCGCGGCTGGAATGGAAAGAGACCCGGAACAAGGCCCGGGCGGTATTCCGGGCGGCGTCGATGGTGCTCGGTGGAATCGGTAACAAGGGTGGGGAGGGCTCAACATGCTGTTGATGATCGATAACTACGACTCCTTCACCTACAACGTGGTGCAGTATTTCGGCGAGCTCGGTGTGGATGTGCACGTGGTGCGCAACGACGAGATCGCGGTCAGTGATATCAGGGCCCTGGCGCCGCGGCAGATCGTCATCTCCCCGGGGCCCTGCACGCCCAACGAGGCGGGCATCTCCATGGCGGTGATCGAAGCCTACGCCGGGGTGGTGCCCATCCTCGGGATCTGCCTGGGCCACCAGAGCATCGGCCAGGTGTTTGGCGGCAAGGTGGTGCGGGCGCGCAAGGTCATGCACGGCAAGACCTCGCCGATACACCACCGCGGCGAGGGCGTTTTCCGCGGCCTCAGCGAACCCTTCGAGGCCACCCGTTACCACTCCCTCGTGGTGGAAAAGGAGAGCCTGCCCGCGTGCCTGGAAATCACCGCCTGGACGCAGACCGACTCGGGCGACGTCGATGAGATCATGGGCCTGCGCCACCGGGAGCTGGCGATTGAAGGTGTCCAGTTTCATCCCGAGTCCATCCTCACCGCGCACGGCCACGACCTGCTGCGCAACTTTCTCGAACAGTAGAGGTAACACTCGATGAATATGCAGGACGCACTGGCCAGACTGGTTGATCGCGAGAACCTCAGCCGCGCTGAAATGGCCGCGGTGATGCGGCAGGTGATGTCGGGGGATGCCACTGACGCCCAGGTCGGGGGCCTGCTGGTCGCGCTGCGGATGAAGGGCGAGACTACCGACGAGATTGCCGGTGCCGCCGAGGTGATGCGCGAGCTGGCCACGCCGGTTGTCGTGAGCGACGAGCACCTGGTGGACCTGGTGGGCACCGGCGGCGATGGCGCCAACCTGTTCAACGTGTCCACCGGTTCAAGCTTTGTGGTGGCCGCCGCCGGCGCCAGGGTGGCCAAGCATGGCAATCGCTCCGTCTCCAGCACCAGCGGCAGTTCAGATGTGCTGGAGCAGTTCGGGGTGCCGCTGGACCTGAATCCCGAGCAGGTGGCCCGGGCCATCGACGAGGTAGGTGTGGGCTTCATGTTTGCCCCGGCCCACCACAGCGCCATGCGCCACGCCGTGGGCCCGCGCCGGGAGCTGGGCATGCGCACGCTGTTCAATATCCTGGGACCTTTGACCAACCCCGCCGGGGTGAAGCGCCAGGTGATCGGGGTATTCTCTGCCGACCTGTGCCTGCCGATGGCGCAGGTGCTTAAGGCCCTGGGTTCGGTACATGCGATGGTGGTGCATTCGGACGACGGCCTGGATGAAATATCGATCGCCGCCGGGACCATGGTGGCGGAACTGCGCGACGGCGCTATCAGCAGTTACCACATTACCCCGGAAGAATTCCGGCTGCAGCGGCAGGGCCTCGATGGCCTGGTGGTGAACAGCGCCTCCGCCTCCGCCGACCTTATCCGCCGCGCCCTCGCCGGCGCCGATGACGGGGCCGCCCGCAAGGCGGCCACGATGCTCGCCCTGAACGGCGGCGCGACCATTTACGTGAGCGGTATCGCGGCAACCCTGGCCGATGGTATTGCGATGGCGGACGATGTACTGGCCAGCGGCCAGGCGGCGGAAAAGCTGCGGCAGTTTATTGATTTCACCCGCCTTATGCGCGGGCGGGCGGACTGAGCCATGGCCGTTAAAACGTCAACCATTCTCGACAAGATACTGGAGCGCAAGCGCGAGGAGGTCATCGCCCGGCGCAAGCGGGATTCCGTCGGCAGTCTCGAGCAGCGCATTACCGAGCAGTCACCGGCCCGCGGTTTTTCCGGCGCGCTGCAGGCGCGGGCCGCCGCGGCGGAGCCCGCGGTGATAGCCGAGGTGAAAAAGGCATCTCCCAGCAAGGGCGTGATCCGCGCGGATTTCCAGCCGGCGCAGATCGCGGCCAGTTACCAGGCCGGTGGGGCGAGTTGCCTTTCGGTGCTCACCGATGTCGATTTTTTCCAGGGCGCGGATGCGTACCTGCGGCAGGCGCGGCAGGCCTGCAACCTGCCGGTGCTGCGCAAGGACTTCACGGTGGATCCCTACCAGGTCGTCGAGGCCCGGGCGATCGGCGCCGATGCGATCCTGCTGATTGTCGCGGCCCTGGACGACTCCCAGATGCGCGAGCTGGCCCGCACCGCGACGGACGTGGGCCTGGACATCCTGGTGGAAGTGCACGACCGGGCGGAACTGGAGCGCGCGCTGGAGCTGGGCACGCCCCTGATCGGCATCAACAATCGCGACCTGCGCAGCTTTGAGACCCGGCTTGAGACCACCCTGGAGTTACTGCCCTATATCCCGGCGGATCGCCTGGTAGTCACTGAAAGCGGCATTCATACCGCGGAAGACGTGGCGCTGATGCGCAATCACCAGGTGTTCGGGTTCCTGGTGGGCGAGGCGTTCATGCGGGCGCCGGAGCCCGGCGAAAAACTGCGGGAGATGTTCTTCAGCCAGTAGGGCCTTCGACCTTACCGGATCGCGGTGGTATTGCCTTTTGGTCGAATGAATTCGACCCTACATGACCAGACCCTAACGGCGTAGGGTCGAATTTATTCGACCACCCTACCTGGTGCCGTATACCACCATGGTCTTGCCGGCCACCGACACCAGCCCGTTCTCTTCCAGCGTCTTCAGTACCCGCCCCGCCATCTCCCTGGAGCAGCCCACAATCTTGCCCAGCTCCTGCCGGGTGATCTTGATCTGCATGCCGTCCGGGTGGGTCATTGCGTCGGGCTCCTTGCACAGGTCGAGCAGGGTGTGGGCGATGCGGCCCGATACGTCCACGAAGGCGAGGTCCGTCAGCTTGCGCGTGGTCAGGCGCAGCCGGTTGCTGATCTGGCGGGAGATCGCATAGAGAATATCCGGGAACTGGTTGCGGATCTGGTGGAAGCGCTCGTAGGATATTTCCGCGACCTCGCACTGGGTCTTGGCGACCACCATCGCGCTGCGCTCCTTGATCTCGTCATCGAACAGGCCCATCTCCCCGACAAAATCTCCCGGGTTGAGATAGGCCACCACCATCATGTGGCCGGGTTCCGATTCATCCTCCACCATCACCGAGACGGAGCCCTCGAGTATCAGGTAGAGCGAATTGCCGGGATCGCCCTGCTTCAATACGGTGCTCTTGGCCTTGTAGTCCTTGCGCTGGCAGTGCCGGAGGAAGTTCTCAACGGTCGGCAACGCCCTGATGATCTGAGGTTTGACCACGCCCATGCTCCTTTGCTTGCGGATTAGTTGAACCGGAGTTTAGCCCACTCGGCGCCCAAGTAAAACTCGGTGGCCTGTGGTAAGCTGCGCGGCCGATTTTTTGACAGGAGCCAGGGCAAATGAAAGCGACAGTGAAGTGGACGGATGGCGCCATGTTCGTGGGTGAATCCGGCAGCGGCCACAGCGTGGTGATGGACGGCCCCGCGGACCTCGGGGGGCGCAACCTCGGTCCCCGGCCGATGGAAATGCTGCTGCTGGGCACCGGCGGGTGCGCCAGTTACGACGTGATCAGCATGTTGAAAAAAGCCCGCCAGCAGGTGGTGGATTGCCGGGTGGAAGTGGAGGCCGACAGGGCCGACGCGGTGCCGGCGGTATTTACCCGTATCGGCCTGCATTTCGTGGTGACGGGGGTGGGGCTCAAGGAGAGCCAGGTGAAGCGCGCGGTGGAATTGTCCGCGGAGAAATACTGTTCGGCCTCGATCATGTTCGGCGCCGCCGGTGTCGCCATCAGCCACAGCTACGAGGTGGTGGAGTTCGATCCGGCGGCTCGCTGAAAAATTGATTCCGGTCGATTTTGGTCGAATAAATACCCGGCAACGCGGGCTGGCTCCTCGACCTTGCGCCGTATCAGATTTTGTAGCTGCTCCCTGTCATCACCTTTGACACCGCGGTCATCGCATCCTTTACCGGGCGCGGGAAATCCGCGCCGCCGGCCTGCAGCGCCTTGTCGCCGTGGCGCTGTTCGTCTTCCAGCATTTTCTGCAGGATCAGCCGCGACTTGCGGTCGTCCTCCGGCAGGGATTTCAGGTGGTCCCGCAGGTGGTTGCAGACCCGCTCCTCGGTGGCCGCGACAAACCCCAGGCTGACCCGGTCGCTGATCGCGCCGGCGACGGCCCCCAGGGCAAAGGACAGGCCGTACCAGGCCGGGTTGAGGACGCTGGGCTTGCTGTCCAGTTCCCGCAGGCGCTGCTCGCACCACACCAGGTGATCCACTTCCTCCGCCGCCGCCTGTTGCATCTCCTCGCGCACCGTCGGCAACTTTGCGGTCAGCGCCTGGCCCTGGTAGAGGGCCTGGGCGCAGACCTCGCCGGTGTGGTTCACCCGCATCAGGCCCGCCACGTGGCGGCGCTCCTGTGGCGATAACTCGGCATCGACATGCCCGGTAGAGGGCGAGGGCCGGCCGGCGGCGTGGCCGCTGTTGGTAATGGTGCGCAGCACGGAATCCGCTTCCGTGATCACGCGGTCGAACAGGGACAGGCGGCGCTGGCGCATGCGGGGTTCCGGGTAACTCCTAGTCAGCCTGACTATAGCGCGCCACGGCGCGCCAGCCAATGTCCCGGCGCAGGGTCATCCCGTCCCAGCCGATCTTGTCGACCGCCCGGTAGCAATCCTTTTGCGCCGCCGCGATGGTATCCCCCAGGGCAGTGACGCAGAGCACCCGGCCGCCGTTGGTGACAACCTGCCCACCCACCCTGGTGGTGCCCGCGTGGAATACCTTGATGTTGTCCGCCTGGGCGGCGTCAAGGCCCTGGATCGGCGTGCCTTTCGGGTAATTGCCGGGGTAGCCGGCGGCGGCCAGCACCACGCCGATGGCGCAGCGCGGGTCCCAGTCGGCGCTGGCGCCGCTGAGGGCGCCATCCAGGGCCGCGTCGCACAGTTCCGCCAGGTCGGAGCGCAGCCGCACCATGATGGGCTGGGTTTCCGGGTCGCCGAACCGGCAGTTGTACTCGAACACCT
>JAOUDU010000215.1 GCA_029859085.1 Gammaproteobacteria bacterium
AGGCCGACAGTTAAGTTCTTGGTGGGGTCGGTATTTACTGCGTGAAAGAATAGCCGCCATTGACCGGGTAGGTCTGCCCGGTGATCCAGGCGGCGGCGTCAGAGCAGAGAAAAAGCACCATATTGGCCACGTCGTCCGGTTTGCCGAAGCGGCGTATTACATAGCGCGATAACTGCCCGCGGGTCCGGTCGCTCGCCAGGAACTCGGCCATCCGGGCTTCATCCAAGGGGGGCTCCAGTGTCGAAAGCGACACCGCGTTGCAGGTGATGCCGTAGCGGCCCGTTTCCCTGGCAATGGAGCGCATAAACCCTGCGGCCCCGGCCTTGGCGGCCGAGTAAGCCGCGAGCCTGGCGTCACCGATACGCCCGGCATCGGAAACAATAGTGACAATGCGCCCGCGGCCTTGTTTCACCATGCCCGGCAGGGCGGCGTGACTGCAAATCATGACGCCATGCAGGTTGGTGCGGAAATATTTGTCCCAGTCCCCGGGATCGGTTTCCCAGAACGGCGGGGAGAGGCCCATGGTGGCACTGGGACCCGCATTGCCGGCGTTGTTGACCAGTAGCGTAATCGGGCCGAGCGCCTGTTCGGCTGCGCTCATCGCCGATTTCACCGAATCGTGACTGCCCACATCCGCTGGCGCCGCCACGGCGGGCACTCCCAGCGCCCTGATTTCCCCGGCCACCGCTTCGGCGCGCTCGGCAACGAAATCATTGACCGCAACACCACCGGCGTTGTGGCGTGCAAAGGCGAGCGCGATTGCCCGGCCGGCGCCCTGGCCGGCGCCGGTCACGAATGCCACCTGGCCATCCAGGTCAAGCGGGTCCTGTCCGATCATTTGGCGTTAACCCCGATAAGTGATGGTTGGTATCGGTCCGGCAGCGTTTGCTTAGTCCCGGCCCGGCGCGCAACTGACTGAAAAGACAACAGTGCTGTTCACTTGACGCGGTCAGGATTATTCGTCATAACTGCTCCCTTTTCAATGCTTGTGTCTGCAAGGAGAGCGAGTTTGTCCTGTTATGTTCTGGTACATGGCGGCGGCCACGGTGGCTGGTGTTATCAAAGTGTCGCGCGAATCCTGCGCTCACAGGGGCACGAGGTGTATACACCGACCCTGACGGGGCTTGGGGAGCGGGAGCACCTGCTGACGCCGGCGGTCGACCTGGATATGCATATCACCGACGTCGTTAAAATCCTCCAGTTCGAGGACCTGCGAGACGTGATCCTGGTGGGCCACAGCTATGGCGGTATGGTCATTACCGGTATCGCCGATCGCGCCGCGGACAGGGTAGGGCACCTGGTGTACCTGGACGCGGCCACGCCGGAAAACGGGCAGTCCCTGGTCGACGTGGCAGGGCCGATTATCACCGCCGCCCGCGCCGACGGCCGCGTGGTCGATGGCATGGAACTGGTACTGTTCCCGGGCAAGGACCCGATGGGGTTTTTCGGGGTTACGGACCCGCAGCAGATCGAGTGGATGCGCACGAGGCTCACGCCGCACCCGTGGAAATGCTTCGAGCAGAAGCTGGTGCTTACCAATGAGGCGGCCATGCGGGCCATCCCGCAGACCCACATCGTCTGCACGGCGACCCTGCCGTTTCGCGATGTGGATTCGCTGAAGAAACGGGCACAGGGCAGGCTCTGGGATGTCGATACCGGTCACGACCTGATGATATCCGAGCCGGACCAGGTAGCGTCACTGCTGTTGCGCCTGGCGCCTGCCTGATCCAGTTTTTCGCAGCGGCGGCCCACAGGTCGCAGCGCTTTCGGTCCCGGGATCGAAGCGATCTCGTGCTAAAGCGATACCGAGACCTCGCCGCTGTTTTCCCGGGGTAGGGTTTTCAGGAGGTAATTGCGGGCACTGTCCCGTACTTCGGCGCTGTCGGCGAAGACGCTCTGCAGGAAGGAGTAGGCGGCCAGGGTGGCGAACATATGCTGGCGCGAGGCTTTCATTGCCAGCGGGATCGGGGGCGAAGTGCAGAAATCGATTTCCTTATCCAGTGACACCCCGACTTCGGGGCCGCCCAGTGCGGCCATGAATTCCCTGTTCTGCTCCGCCAGGTCATTACCCAGTTCGTCCCGTACCGTGCGGCAACCGATGCCATCCGGGTTGCTGATGAAGCGCATCAGCGTCGAGGCCGGTTGGGCAAAGCCCGCATGGGACGCGCCCTTAAGGGTCACCAGAATACTGCCGGGCCGTTTTGCCAGCAGCGGGGTGGCGTTCTCATCGTAAGACACGATGGCATCATCACTGCCATAGATCAGGAGATAGGGTGCGTCGCTGGTGCGGAAAAAGTCGGGCGTGAACATCACGCTGGGACCGGCGATGGATATGGCCGCGGCAATACGGGGGTCGCGCAGTGCGCGGTGAAACGTGACCAGCGTAGTAGTGAGGCCGCCGAGCGATACGCCTGCGACAGCAATCTTGCGCGGGTCCAGGGTATCGTGCAGCGCATCTGCGGGATCGGCATTGCGCTCGAGCATGGTATCGATAAGGAAGCTGACGTCGCCCGGTTGCTTGATGACATCGCGCATCAGGGATTTGCCCGGCGCATGGAAGCCGGTCAACGGGTAATCGACTGCGACTACCGAATAACCGTGGCTGGCGAGGAATTTCGCCAGGTACAGCCCCTCCTGCCGGAAGGACATGAAGCCGTGGCTGTAGATCACCAGCGGTCCGGGTTGCCGCAGGCCTTCCGGTCGCCAGATATCACCGTTCAGCACGCGCTCTGCGCTGCCGGCATAATCGTCGTAGGCCTGGGTGGGCCGGGTTTTGTCCACCGCCGTGAAGCCTTCGCTGAGCACCTTGTAGGGGCCTGGCCGGTAGAGTGCGATACTCTCGCTGCCATTGGGTGCCGCGGTCTCAGGGATCGTGAGGAACCAGTAACCGGCGGCGATAATAATGGCCATCACCGCGGCAACTACCCGCCATTTTTTCATCGTCATTGTCTCCGCAATCAAGTGAAGGGGTGCTCCTCGAACAGCCTGCGCACAGCTGGCATATCGGCTTTCATCGAGGGCGTTCGCGGTATCGCATCGACCACTCGCCAGGCCGCGGGAATATGTGTCGCGGGCAAAAGGTTGCGCAGGTGTGCCGCCATATCGGCGACGCAGGGCGGCTCGACTCCCTGCTTGAATTCAAGGGCCGCCGCCGGCACCTGCCCCAGGCGGCGGTCCGCGATGCCGACCACCGCTGTCGCGGCCAGCGCCGGATGCTGCAACAGCGCACGTTCGATGACGTGGGGCAGCAGCTTGAAGCCGCCGCGCATGATGGCGCCGTCGCTCCGGCCGCGATGGAACAGGAAGCCGTCCTCGTCGACCATCGCGATATCGGAGGTACGAATCCAGTCGGGGCCGATGCGGGGTGACACCACTTCCAGGATTCCCTCCTGACCGGGTGGCAGCTCGCTCCCGGTATCCGCATCGACAATGCGCAGTTTCACCCCGGGCAGGGCACGCCCGACGCTGCCAGGCTTTTGCCCACCCCAGGCGGCATGCAATTCGGGGGTCATCCGGGTCACCGGGCCGCCAAATTCCGTGGCGCCGTAGGACAGCAGGATGGGTACACCATAGCGCTCCTCGAACAGGCGTTGCACAGCCGGATCCAGTGGCGCGGCGCCGGTCCCTATAGCGCGCAGGCAGGCGAGGTCCCCGGCGGGGATCCCGGCATCGAGAACCATCTGTATCCCCGCCGGCGGCAGCCCGCCGAGGGTCGGGCGAAACCGCAGCAGGTGATCGTGCCACCCGGCGACGGTGAACCGTTCCAGCAGAACCACTGGCTGGCCCTTCAGCAAGGGCGGCAGCGTGGAATAGAGACCGGAGATATTACTCACGGGAAAGTAGAGAAGGGCCGGGGCCGCCTGGGCATCGTTGCCGCCCTGGCCGCCCGGCCCGATGGCGGGGCTCACCAGGTGCCGGGCGATCGTGTCGTAGCCCAGTGCAAATGATTTGGGCGGGCCGGTAGTCCCACTGGTCAGGATTTCGATTTCGGGGGGGCGGGGGACGTCGTCGGTGCCGCGCGAGTGCTCGAAGCCCCGGCAGGAAACGGCATCCATCTCACCCAGTGCAATGGCGGCTATACCTTTGCGGGCCAGCACGCCAAACATCGGCTCACCGTAATCCTCATCGGCTGCCACGAGCACGGCCGGCCCGATGCGCTCGATCTCGCTCGCCATGGCCTGGGCTGACTGGAACGGGTAGACCATGCGGATGCGGCAGCCAAGCGACAACATTCCCAGGAAAGCGGCCAGGTCGCAGGGCCTGTTGCGGGCCACGAACGCGATTTTTCCCTGTTGGCCAGGGGCGCCGGCCTCGATCAGGCTGGCCACTCGCCCGGCGACGTGGCGTATCTGCGCCCGGGTAACCCAACGCTTCCGGAATTCGATCACGGGTTGGGCGGGGTCGCCGGAGAGCGCGGCCAGGCACATCTCGGCCAGCCGGTTCACAGCTGCGGGACTCCGGGCTTGCGGGGGCGGTACAGTGTGTTCATGGGTCGATTTGCCGGTGGTGGTGGAAACGTAACGGGGTAGCTTGCCAAAGTCCCCTGCTGGTCTTTACTTTCGCTGTGAGCATGTAGATAATGAACAGCATTGTTGCATATTAAGTAGTTTTAATAAACTCAAGCAAGTCCGGCTCTCACCGATTCACTCAAGGCTGTCCGATAGGGCGCCCATGTTAGCGCCTGTCCCATATGCGTTACCATGGCCGGGAACGAGTCCGATCCCAAACAGGAGATTTATTGATGGAGGCTGACGTGATGGCAAAAGACCTTGATATAGACCACGACACGCTGCGCGAGATTTATCGCCAGATATCTCGAATCCATGAGGTGGACAAGGCGATCAAGGCCGGGTTGTCGAGCGGCAAATTCCAGTTTACCTACTGGCCGCTGACCGGTCAGGAAGCGATTCCCGCCTCCATCGCCCCGCTGGTAACCAAAGACGATTACATGGTCACCATCTACCGGGGGATTCACGACCAGGTAGCCAAGGGCGTGCCATTAAAGGGGCTGTTCGCCGAGGCGCTGGGGCGGGCAAGCGGCGTCAACAAGGGCAAGGGCGGCTCGCCCCATATCTCGGATCCGGGCTCCGGCTCGATGCTGACCACGGCCATCGTCGGCGCCGGTGCCCCCATCGCCAACGGGCTCGCCCTGGCCAGCAAGATGCGCGGCACGAAGGCGGTGACCATCGTCAACTTCGGCGACGGCGCCACCAGTATCGGCGCCGTGCACGAGGCCATGAACCTCGCCGGCCTGTGGAAGCTGCCGGTGATTTTCCTGTGCCAGAACAACCAGATGGGTGAGTACACCCGCATTGCCGATTACACCGCCAGCAAGAACTTCGCCGGCCGCGCCGCCGGCTACGGTTTCAAGGGCGTCCAGCTCGACGGCAACGACCCGGTGGCTTTCCACAACGGGATGAAAGCTATCATAGAGGAAGTGCGCAATGGCAATGGCCCGGTGTTCGTCGAGGCCATGACCGTGCGCCTGGGCCTGCACGCCGGGGTGGGTGATACCAATCACCTGTCGAAGGAGGAACTGGCGGCCGCGAAGGCAAACTGGCCGGTACCCCGCACCCGCGCACTGTTGCTGGAGAGGGGCATCTGCAGCGAGGAGGAGCTTGCAGCGATCGATGACGCGGC
>JAOUDU010000216.1 GCA_029859085.1 Gammaproteobacteria bacterium
CGGCCCGCAACCTCAAGGTGACGCTGCCCGGGGACCTGCAGCTGGCGGCCTGGTATCTCGAAGGCGGAGGCGGGACGGGAACATGAAGAGCGCGCGGGGCTGGTGTTTATGCGAATAGGCCATGGCTATGATGTCCATCGCTTCGGGACCGGTGCGGAAATCGTGCTGGGCGGCGTACATATACCGTACCACCGGGGCCTGGAGGCACATTCCGACGGGGATGTGCTGATTCACGCGATCTGCGATGCCCTGCTGGGGGCGATCGGCCAGGGAGATATAGGCCGGCACTTCCCGGATACGGACCCCGCCAACGCCAATATCGACAGTCGCCTGCTGTTGCGCCGGGTGGTGGCGCTGGTGCAGGCCGCGGGCTGGCAGCTGGCCAACCTGGACTCCACCCTGGTGGCCCAGGCCCCGCGCATGGCCCCCCATATCGATGCGATGCGGGCGAACCTGGCGGCTGACCTTGCCGCGGATGTCTCCCGGGTGAATGTGAAAGCCACCACCACAGAAAGGCTCGGCTTTACCGGCCGGGAAGAGGGGATCGCCGCCCACGCCGTGGTGCTGCTGCAAGCTGCCCACCCATGAACGCGAGCTGGCCCCGCGCCCGGGGGGTCCCCGCCGCCCATGCCCTGATCCGTTGCCATCCCCGGGACTTCGAAGTCAGCGAGGAACTGGGTTTTGAACTCTCGGGTGAGGGCGAGCATGTCTTCCTGTATTTGCAGAAACGCGAGCTCAACAGCATGGAGCTGCTGCAGCGGCTGGCAGCACTGAGCGGTGTACCGGAGCGGGATATAGGCCTGAGCGGCCTGAAGGACCGCAACGCGATCACCCGGCAGTGGTTCAGCGTCGGCATGGCCGGGCGGCAGGAGCCCGACTGGCGGGCGCTGGAAACCGGCGGCGATGTGCAGCTGTTGCGGCGGGACCGGCACAGCCGCAAGCTCCGGCGGGGGGTGCACCGCGCCAACCGGTTCCGGCTGTTGCTGCGCGACATCAGCGGGGAGCGCGCCGACCTGGAGCGGCGGCTGCAACAGGCGCGGGAGCAGGGCGCCCCCAACTATTTTGGCGAGCAGCGCTTCGGTCGCGATGGTGCGACCCTGGAGCAGGCGCGCCGCTGGGCGGCGGGAGGCGGGCGCCGCCTGACCCGGGCAAAGCGCAGCCTTTACCTCTCGGCGCTGCGCGCATTCCTGTTCAATACCGCGCTGGCGGCGCGGGTGGAGGCGGGCACCTGGGACACGCTGTGCGAGGGGGACGTCTGCATATTGCACGGGACCCGCAGCCTGTTTGCCTGCGAACAGGTCGACGCCGACCTGCTGGCGCGCGCCGCCGCCGGCGATGTTCACCCGGGGCTGCCGCTGTGGGGGCGGGGCGCGCCCCCTGCCCCCCGCGGCCGGGCACCGCATCCGCCCGCGGCCCTGGCGGAGCACCTGGGCCTGTGTGAGTTCCTGGAGCGGGAGGGGCTGGAACTCTCCTGGCGGCCCGCCCGCCTGCTGGCTGATGACTTTTGCTGGCAGTTTTGTGATGATGGCGCCCTGCAACTGGACTTCGCCCTGGGTGCCGGCGCTTACGCCACGGCGCTGCTGGCGGAGATTGTCCGGTTTGAACAGGGCCGCATACAACAATACACACAACAAGATAAGCAACAGGGGACATGAAGGGGTGGCAAAGGCGGTGAGCAACGTCGACGTAAACGGCATCGGAATGACGTCACAGCGCACCCGGGAGCGCCTGATCCAGCGCCTGGTGGACCAGGGTATCACCAATCTGAAGGTGTTGGACGTAGTGCGCAGCACGCCGCGGCACCTGTTCCTGGACGAAGCCATGGCCCACCGCGCCTACGAGGATGTGGCGCTCCCCATCGGCTTCCAGCAAACCCTGTCGCAGCCCTACATCGTGGCCAGGATGACGGAACTGCTGCTGGCCGCCGGTCCCCGCGAGCGGGTGCTCGAAATCGGTACCGGCTCGGGCTACCAGACCGCCATACTGGCGCGGCTGGTGGGCGAGGTCTACAGCGTTGAACGCATCCGCCCGCTGCAGCAAAAAGCCAGGCAGCGCCTGCGCCAGCTGAAGCTGCGCAATGTCCATATGAACCATGCCGACGGCGGCCTGGGCTGGCCGGAGCGGGGCCCCTACGACGGTATCCTGGCCACAGCCGCCCCGGAGCGCATACCCGAAGACCTGTTGCAGCAGCTGGCGCCCGGCGGGCGGCTGGTTATTCCCGTGGGCGGCGAAACCCAGCACCTGCAGGTGGTCACCCGCACCCACGAGGGCTTTGATACCCAGATAGTGGAGGCCGTCAACTTCGTGCCCCTGCGCCCCGGCACAGTAAAGTGACGCCGATGAAGCCTCTCGGGGTATTCCTGCGCGGCGTCCTGATGGGTGCGGCGGATATCGTGCCCGGGGTCTCCGGTGGCACCATCGCCTTTATCACCGGCATTTACGATACCCTGCTGGGCAGCATCCGCGCCTTCGACCTGGCGCTGCTGGCGCTGCTCTGGCGGCTGGACATCAGGGGTGCGTGGCAGCATGTCAACGGCGGCTTCCTGCTGGCGCTGCTGGCGGGTATCGGCACCAGCATATTTTCCCTGGCCCGTATTTTTTCCTGGATCCTGGATCACCATCCCGTTCCCCTGTGGGCATTTTTCTTCGGCCTGATCCTGGCGTCCGCCGCTGTTCTGCTGCGCCAGATCGAAGGCTGGACCGTGCCGCGCGCGCTGTGCCTGCTGGCGGGGGCGGTCGCGGCGGGCGCGATCGCTTTCCTGCCGGTGGCCAATATGGATTTTGGCCTGGCGGGTGTATTCCTGTCCGGCTTCCTGGCGATCTGCGCGATGATACTGCCGGGTATCTCCGGCAGCTTCATCCTGGTGTTGCTGGGCATGTATGGCACGGTGCTGGGGGCGGTCAAATCGCTGGATATCTCTTTCCTGCTGGTTTTCATCCTTGGCGCGGGCTCCGGCCTGCTGTGTTTCTCGCGCTTGCTGCATTGGCTGCTGCACCGCTTCCACCAGGCGACCATGGCGTTGCTGACCGGCTTCCTGTTCGGCTCGCTGGTGATCGTATGGCCCTGGAAACAGGTGCTGGACTGGGTCCGGGACAGCCACGGTGAGCTGAAACCCTCCCAGCAGGTCCCGGTATCCCCGGCGGATTTTTTTGCGCTGACCGGGCAGGACCCGACCGTCTGGCTGTGCGTCGGCCTGATGGCGCTCGGGTTTGCCGCGGTATGGCTGATCGATTACAGCTGGGGCAGGGACTAGTGCGGGTCCCGGTGGAGCGGCCCGGTGCAGCGCGGTCGGGCAGGGAAGTGCTGGTAAGAATACTCAGCGCGCTGCTGCTGTGCGGTCTCGTCGGCTGCGGCAGCAGTGGCAGGACCCCTTACGATCAGGCCCAGTCGGCGGTGACGGTTTATGTCGTCCAGCGCGGCGATACCCTGTATTCGATCGCCTTTCGCTACGGGCTGGATTACCGCAAGGTCGCCCAGGTCAACAGCATTTCCGATCCCTATACCATCTACCCCGGCCAGAACATCTACTTGTGGCAGGTGAGGTCGCCGGCCGGCGCCGCCCCTGTCCCGGATTCGCCGGGACCCGTGGGGACAGCGTACCCGACAGCGCCGGTACCAGCCGCGCCGACGGCCCCCCCGGCGGCGCCGGTCGTCGTCACCGCGGTGCCGGGCATCGCTGCGGCGCCGGTGAGCCAGGTGGCAAAGCCGCCGACGCCGGTCTACCGCGTGCCCCCGGTTACCAGCGGGGTATACCACCCGGATTCCGCGCCGGTCCAGGCCCCGGTGATCGAGACACCCCCGATCAACAGCCCGGTCTCGAATCCGGCTGTTGTGGCGGCCCCGGCGCCCGTCCCGGTCCAGGACCTGCCCCGGTCAGCGGCCCCGAACCCGGTGATGCCCCAGCCCGAACCGGGGGCCGCCGAACCCGCCACAACTGTGGCCCGGGCGCCAACCCCCGCACCAACCCCCGCCGCGGCCCCCACTCCCGCCAGGGCACCCACCCCCGGGGCCAGGGTGGCCGCCTGGCGCTGGCCGGCGACGGGGGTCGTCACCCGCGGCTATTCATCGAGCGTGCACAAGGGGATTGATATCGGCGGCAATCGCGGCGACCCCATTTACGCGGTGGCCGACGGCACGGTGGTCTACGCGGGGACCGGTATCGTCGGGTTTGGCGAGCTGGTTATCGTCAAGCACAACGATATTTACATCAGCGCCTACGGCCACAATGACCGGCTCCTGGTGAAGGAAAATGATGTGGTAGGGGCGGGCCAGATCATTGCTGAGAAGGGCAGTTCGGGCACGGATACTGTGAAACTTCATTTTGAAATTCGCAAGGAAGGCAAGCCGGTGGACCCCCTCAAATTGTTGCCGGGACGCTGAGTCCGGCCGTTTCCGGGCCCTTTTGCCGCCCGCAGTGACTACCCCAAAGAGGGCGCCGTGCCGCCGCAAAATACCCCCCGCTTGCGCTTGTATTTGATAATCCCTCTGGGGTAACCTGATCGGCCCGGCGAGAAATGCTCCCGATTCTCGTACTAAAAAAACAAAGAGGGTCACGGCAGTGGAAGTAACCCGCGCGAAAAGGATTTCAAAATCGGGCAAGGGTGCGGGTGTTGTAACGACCCGTTCACCAGGCGTTTCCAGGCCGCGCCCCGAGCCCCCCAAGGATGCCGATATCGGCGACGACAGCGTCGGTATCCTGCTGGAGACTGCCCCGGAAGATGATGAGCTGACACCCGAGGAGGAAGCGGAACTGGCGCTCTTCGACCAGGCCAGGTCCCGTACCGCCGGCAGGGTGGCGACCGCCCTCGACGCCACCCAGCTCTACCTTAACGAAATCGGCTACTCGCCGCTGCTCACCGCCGACGAGGAGAAATATTTTTCCCGCCTTGCTCTCAAGGGCGACGCCAGTGCGCGCCGCCGCATGATCGAGAGCAACCTGCGCCTGGTGGTAAAAATCTCGCGGCGCTATATCAACCGCGGCCTGACCCTGCTTGACCTGATCGAGGAGGGCAACCTGGGCCTGATCCGCGCCGTGGAAAAATTTGATCCCGAGCGCGGCTTTCGTTTCTCAACCTATGCCACCTGGTGGATTCGCCAGACAATCGAGCGTGGCATCATGAACCAGACCCGCACCATCCGCCTGCCGATTCACGTGGTCAAGGAGCTGAATGTCTACCTGCGGGCGGCCCGGGAGCTGACCCAGAAACTGGACCATGAACCCAGCGCCGAGGAAATCGCCGAGATGCTCGACAAGCCGGCGGCGGACGTCAAGCGCCTGCTCGGCCTCAACGAGCGGGTGACGTCCATGGACACCCCGGTGGGGCCTGACTCGGACCGCTCGGTGGTGGATACCATCGCCGATATCCATGAATCCGATCCGTCCCAGCTGCTGCAGGACAGCGACATCCGCGAGAGCATTGCCGATTGGCTGGAGGAGCTGTCGGAGAAGCAGCGCGAGGTCCTGTCGCGCCGCTTCGGCCTGCGCGGCTACGAGAGCAGTACCCTGGAGGAAGTCGGTCGCGAGATCGGCCTGACCCGCGAGCGCGTGCGGCAGATCCAGGTGGAGGCGCTCAGGCGCCTGCGCAGCATCATGGAAAGCAACGGCCTGAGCGGCGAT
>JAOUDU010000217.1 GCA_029859085.1 Gammaproteobacteria bacterium
TGACAACGGACAGGATCATAACCACCGGCAGCAGCATGGCGACACGCAGCATCTTGGTGAGCACCGCGTAGTCACCGGTCTCATGTGAAATACTGTAGCCCGCGCCAACAACCTGTGCCACGTCGTGTATCGTGCCACCCAGGAAAATGCCGGCGTCATCCGCTGAAAGACCCAGGCCGGTGACAATCAGCGGATACAGGATCATCGCGAGCGTGGAAAGTACCGTGACCCCGGCAATGGTAAAAACCAGTTCGCGCTCCGAGGTCTCGTTGCGCGGCAGGACAGCGGCTATCGCGATCGCCGCGGAGGCGCCGCAGATAGCCGTCGCGCCGCCGGTAAGAATGCCGAGCCGGCGGTCCAGCCCGAGCATGCGGCTCACTACCATGCCAAAGCCAATCGTGGCCAACACACCGGCCACAATAAGAATTCCGTTAAACCAACCCAAACCACCGAGCTGCACCAGGGTAATACGCGCACCGAGAAGCGCAACGCCGAGTCGCAGAATGCGTTTTGCGGAGAAGTCGATGCCGGGCCGGGCGCTACCCTCCATACTGACCGGGTGAAGTGCCATACCCAGCAGCAGCGCGTATAACATCACAGGGCCGCCGCGGGTATCGGCGATGAACGTTGCCGCTATGGCGACCACAGCCGCGAGCAGAATACCTGACCAGTTACTACGGGCACCAGCCAACCAGGTGACGCCGGAAGCCTGTGGCATAGCAGAGAGGCTCATAGTTCCTGTTGCTCTTTCATCTGGATGGCTTGTGCCGCTGCATCGTCTTCTGGCTTCCCTCGGGACAGAGCTGCGTTAACAGGTGGCGGCGCTCTTCTGTAAAAGTGAAAAAGGTTGCCATATGGCATATCTTTGCCATATGGCAACAAAAGCCCTTACGGGCGCTCAAAAACATTTTCGAGACCGTGGCCGAGGATAATCCCACGGCGCCTCTGATTAAAAAAATTTATATTTGGTATGGTTTTGATTCACGTGTGTGATGACCGGCCGACTCACCTGACACGCAGACGGGAGCGGCATTTTTTGGCCTTCTGGCCACAAAATCTGGCGCTCCCGGCACTCTTGCATTAGGCTTGCGGCGACATCGACCCAACCGCCATGAAATAACCATGTCCTGTGCCACCCCTCTTGCCGGAGTTATCCCATGCCGGGATGGTTGAGAAACTACCGACGCGCATTGCTGCCCGGCGACATCGGCGCGGGCATCATCGTGGCTCTGCTGATGGTGCCGCAGGGCATGGCCTATGCAATCGTCGCCGGGCTTCCTCCCATCGCCGGCCTGTATGCCAGCATTCTGCCGCCACTGGCCTACGCTTTATTCGGTACCAGCATGACCCAGTCAGTCGGCCCGCAGGCGATCACTGCACTGCTGGTCGCCGGCGTGCTCGCCCCCCTGGCGCTGCCGGCGTCGCCCGAGTATGTGCTGCTCGCGGCCCGGCTGGCCCTGCTGACCGGCCTGATACTGTTTGCCTGCGGCCTGCTGCGGCTGGGCTTCCTGGTCAATTACCTCAGCCAGCCGGTGATGAGCGGTTTTACCAATGGCGCGGTGTTGCTGATTGCGGCCGGACAGGTCCCCTCACTGCTGGGGCTCAACGCCGGCCAGGTGCAGCCGGCGAGCGCCGCTACGGGGCTGGGCTGCATCCTGCTGCTGATACTGGCGCGGAAACACCTGGATGCGGGGCTTTGTCGCCTCGGTATAAGCCGGCCACTGGCGGAGGCCCTGGCCCGTACTGCGCCCATCCTGGTCCTGCTGGGTACCGCACTCCTGCTCGCGCTGCCGGGGCCTGCCGACCTGGGCATACCCCTTGTGGGCGAGGTGCCCACCGGGCTGCCGCCCATCGGGATTCATCTCGCAGGCGGGCCCTGGAGGGAGTTGTTCGTGCCCGCCCTGCTTCTGGGCTTCATCGTGTTCCTGCAGAGTATGTCCGCCGCCCAGGCACTGGCCCGCAAACGCCATGAGCGCCTGGTTGCCGACAGGGAACTCCTTGGCCTTGGAGCGGCAAATCTTGCCGGGGCCCTGTCAGGTGGTTTCCCGGTAGCAGGCAGCATATCGCGCTCGGCCATAAGCCACGAGGCCGGGGCCAATACGCCGCTGGCGTCCATGGTGGCGTCCCTGCTGCTGGCGGCTTTACTCGTGAGCCCGACCGGATGGCTGGCCATGCTGCCCCTGCCGGCACTGGCCGCGACTATCATCGTGGCCGTCACCGGCATGTTTGAGTGGTCGAGCGTGCGCGATGCCTGGCGATACGATCGCAGCGAGGCGGCGGCCCATATCGTCACCCTCGTTGCAGTTGTATCACTGGGTGCCGAGCGCGGTATCGTACTGGGGATCGTGCTCTCGCTGGCACTGCTGATCTGGCGCGCGAGCCACCCGCCGATCGTCGAGGTCGGCCGCCGGCCCGGCGGCGAGTACTTTCGCAGCGCCGAGCGGCAGAACGTCGAGCGGCTGCCCCGGGTGCTGATGCTGCGCATAGACCAGGGCCTGTTTTTCGGCAACGCGGCTGCGGTAACGGATCACGTGGAGCAGGCGTTGCGGCGACGCCCCGAGCTGCAGCACATTGTTTTACTGCTGTCGGCGGTGAATGATATCGACCTGACCGCCGCCCAGGCCCTGATCGGGCTGAACAGGACACTCGGGCTGCAGGGTGTGAAATTGCACCTCACCGAGGCAAAGGCACCGGTGCTGGACCGGCTTGGGCGCACGCCGTTATTACAGGAACTGGGCGGCCAGGTGTTCCACCGCGCGGTGCAGGCTTTCGACTACCTGGCAACAGGTGGCGACTGAGCGCTTACTCCAGCTTCATGCTGTCGATGATTATCGCCAACTCGCCGGAAGCCCTAAGGCCTTCGATCTCACCGCGCATCTTGTCCGCTTCAGCGTCGTCTCCCGCCCCGACGATAAAGCTCAGGGGTTCGTCCCGGAACGTCGCGTTGTCGGCAATGGCCAGGTTGTTCACCCTGATCATGGCCTTCAGCGCGTCGACGTATTCCTGGCCCCGCTCGGAATAACGCACCAGGCCATCCGCCAGGACCAGCGACTCCAGGGGTTTTCCCTCAGCCCTGAGTTTTGCCCTCAAACTGCGGAAATCCTCGTAGGCAGGGTGGGAGCTCAGGTTGAGAAAGTAGCCGCGGACGCTGTCAAAAGGCCAGTTGAATGTCGCTATCCCGTATTTACCCAGCTCCTTGCGCGCCTGCTCCGGCGCCATTCCCTTGTCGCCATAGGTCCATTGGCCAAACAAGGCGTTACCCTGCACCGCAAAGCGGGAGGTGCCGTACCCGCTCTCGTAGGCGGCCTGCCCGAGCGCGAGTCCCGCCGGAATGATGTCCAGGCGGTAGAGCGCCGTGTCGATAACCTCGAGTAGCGCATCCCCCGAATCGCCGAGCGCCGCAGCGCCCTCTTCATCCGCAATACGCAACAGTGGCACCAGCTCGCGCAAATCAGCCATGGATTCCGCGGAAAGACTTTTCCCGGCTGCCAGTTGCTCCCTGTAGGATTCCAGCTTTTCGCGCTCCGCGATCACCATCACATTGGCGTGCATGATCAGGGGCAGCATCATCCGGTAAAAAAGCTCTTTCTTTACCGGCACAGGAACTGCCTGCGCATCCGATGGCCAGGTGCTTCCGTAAGCCGCCAGCATCGTGTGCGGGACCGTCAGTTCTGTCACATGTTTTTCCTCACCCCACCAGTCCCTGGCCTTCAGCCACTCGATCGTGCGGTCCATACTGCCCAGGACGACAATCTCCTGGCTGAGGGCCGGCCGGGAACCGGCCAGCAGCGCGAGCAGAACCATGGCCAACAGGGTATTTATTGATCTTTCATGAGACATGGGCTGGATCTCCCTTGGGTTATTGAGCGGCGGCAATGGCCGGCGATTCGGCCGGCACACCCTTGATTTTCTCGCGGATGCGCTGCACGACCGCATAAAACATCGGTACCAACAGGGGTACCAGGACAGAGGCCGCAACCATACCGGCGAACACCGCGGTACCCAGGGAGCGGCGGCTGGCGGCGCCGGCGCCGGTTGCAAGGACCAGCGGAATCACGCCCAGCACAAAGGATAATGCAGTCATGAGCACCGCCCGCAGCCGCAAGCGGGCGGCGGTGACCGCTGCGTCGAATATGCTCATTCCTTTTTCCTCGCGCTGCTCCTTGGCGAACTCAACGATCAGGATCGCGTTTTTGGTCGCCAGCCCCATCAGCAGCACAATTCCAACCTGCATATAGACATCGTTGTTGAGTCCGGCCCAGGTCTGGCCCAGAACCGCGCCGAAGATGGCCAGTGGGACCGACATCAGCACGGGGATCGGTATGGACCAGCTCTCGTACTGGGCCACCAGGAACAGGAACACGAAGATCAGGGCCATGCCGAAGATCATGCCGCCCTGCCCGCTGGCGATGATCTCCTGGTAGGCCTGGCCGGTCCATTCGTAGGTATAACCCTGGGGAAGCGTGGTATCCGCCAGCTGCTGCATTGCCGCAATCGCATCGCCCGAACTATAGCCCGGCGCGGCAGAGCCGTTGACGGTAATGGAGCGGAAAATATTATAGCGGCTGACCTGGTCGGGGCCGAAAAAAGGCTCGGCTTTCAGCAGCGTGCGCAGTGGCACCATGTCGCCTTCATCATTGCGTACCTGGAGCTTGTAGACATCCGAACTGTTCTGGCGGAACGGGGCGTCCGCCTGGACCAGTACCTGGTAGGTCTTGCCGAACTTGTTGAAATCATTGGCGTATCCCTTGCCGGTGGTACTCGACAGGGTGCTGAAAATGGCGGCCAGAGGCACCCCGAGGCTCTTGGCCTTCTCGCGGTCAATGTCCAGGTAAATCTGCGGCACCGACGCCCTGAAGGTGCTGAATACCGTGCTCAACTCAGGGGTCTGGTTGGCGGCCACCGCCAGGCCTCCCAGCACGGAGGCCATGTTCTGGGGTGTATCGCCAGCGGTGGACTGCAGGATAAACTCGAAGCCGCCGGTGGTGCCGAGTCCCGGGATGGGCGGCAGCCGGAATGGAAATACCGTGGCGAACGGCAGGGCATTGAGCCTGGGTTTTACCGCATCGACGATCGCCTGCTCGTGGAGTTCAGGGCTGGTGCGCTTTGACCAGTGGTCAAGCGCCACAATCGACAGGCCACTGTTGGAGGCTATACCCTGCTTTATGAGGCTGTAACCCGGTACGGAGATGACAGCCTGCACGCCGGGTGCCTCTCCGAGGATCTGGTTGATCTCGGCCAGCGCTGTTTCCGTGCGCAGCAGCGATGCGCCCTCCGGCAGCTGGACATCCACCATGAAAGCCTTCTGGTCCTCCATCGGAACAAAGCCCGTGGGCATCCGGCCGAACAGGTAGACCGTCAGGGCCACCAGCCCCGCGAACAGCAGCATGAAAAATGCACTGCGGCGCAGCATGACAGCCACCCACCCGACGTAGCCCGTGGTCAGGCGGTCAAAGCCACGGTTGAAAGCCCCGAAAAAACCGCTCGTGGACATCTCCCCACTGTCCGGTTTGAGCAGCGTGGCACACAGCGCCGGGCTGAGAGTGAGGGCATTCAGCGAGGAGATAGAGACGGCGATCGAAATGGTGACGGAAAACTGT
>JAOUDU010000218.1 GCA_029859085.1 Gammaproteobacteria bacterium
CTCATCGGCGGACATATGCAGATGGCGGGCGATGGCTTGCAGGCTTTCATCCGACACCCAGCCGCGATGGGCCTGCACGATTTTCAGGGCATCGATCGCGACCGCCGAGCGGTAGGGCACGTGGGCGATCTCCGCGTCGATCTCGGTGATCTCCTCCTCGCTCAGCACAGGTATCAATTCGCTCATGCCATCACCGGTCCACATCCGCCATCACGAAGTCGATGCTGGCGATGATCGCGATCAGGTCGGGAATCATCAGGCCGCGGCTGATCAGCGGGATCTGCTGCAGCGCCGGGAAAGAGGGCGTGCGTATGCGGGTGCGGTAGGAGGAGGTGCCGCCGTCGCTCACCAGGTGGTAGCTGTTGATGCCCTTGGTGGCCTCTATCGGGAAGGAGGCCTCCCCCGCGGGGATCACCGGCCCCCAGCTGACGTTGAGGAAATGATGGATCAGGGTCTCGATGTCCTGCAGCGTCCGTTCCTTCGGCGGCGGGGTGGTCAGGCGGTGGTCGCTCTTGTAGGGCCCCTCCGGCATATTGTCCAGGCACTGGCGGACGATGCGCAGGCTCTGGCGTATTTCCTCCACCCGGACCACGGCCCGGTCGTAGCTGTCGCCCTTGTGCGCAACCGGCACCTCGAACTCGAACTGGTCGTAGCCGCCGTAGGGACGGTCCCGGCGCAGGTCGAAGTCCATGCCGGTGGCTCGCAGGGACGGGCCGGTGATGCCCCACTCAAGCGCCTCCCTGGTACTGTAACTGCCGATGCCGACGGTGCGCTGCTTGAGTATGCTGTTGTCCATGGCCATGACCTGGTAGTGGTCCAGCCGCGCCGGCATGCTGTCGATGAATTCACGCACCAGCCGGTCCCAGCCCCGGGGCAGGTCCTGGGCCACCCCGCCGATACGGAACCAGGCGGGGTGCATGCGCCCGCCGGTGATGGCCTCGATGATGCCGAACAGGCGCTCGCGGTCGGCGAACATGTAGAACACCGGTGACATCTGTCCCACGTCCTGGGCGAAGGTGCCGTAGAACACCAGGTGGCTGGATATCCGGAACAGCTCGGCCAGCATGATGCGGATCACTTTGGCCCGGTCTGGCACTTTGATCCCCGCGAGGGTTTCCACCGCCATCACATAGGCCAGGTTGTTCATGACACCGCCCAGGTAATCGATGCGGTCGGTATAGGGAATGAACGAGTGCCAGCTCTGGCGCTCCCCCATTTTCTCGGCCCCCCGGTGGTGGTAGCCGATGTCGGGCACCGCGTCCACTACCACCTCGCCGTCCAGTTGCAGCACGATGCGGAACACACCGTGCACCGAGGGGTGATTGGGGCCGAGGTTCAGGAACATGAATTCCGTGTCCGCCGTGGCCCGCGACAGGCCCCATTCCTCGGGTTTGAACAGCAGGGCCTGCTGCTCGGCATCCTGTCTTTCGGGGTCGAGGCTGAAGGGCTCCATCTCGGTGGCCCGTGCCGGGTGATCCTTGCGCAGCGCGTGGCCCACCCAGGTGGGCGGCAGCAGTATGCGCCGCAGGTTGGGGTGGCCGCTGAAGCTGATGCCGTACATGTCCCAGGCCTCGCGCTCGTACCAGTTCGCGTTGGGCCAGATCTGCACCGCTGAGGGAACAGTGCTATCGGCATCGCTCACCGCGACCTTGAGCCGGATCTCCTCCCGGCCGGCGAGATTGAACAGGTGGTAGATCACCGTGAAGTCGCTCGCCGCCGCGGGTTTGTGTTCCCGCAGTCGCTCGTCCATGCCGAACAGGTCGAGCAGCATCGGGAAGCGCGGCTTGAGGTGCGCGAGCACGTCGAGAATCTGCTCCTGGCCACCCACAGCGTGGGGGTGTTGTCGGGCGTGGGCTGCTGCACAAACGCGCTCGCACCGAAGCGGGCGAACAGGTCGTCCACCGCGCTGTCTGTGCTCAACACCTGTGCCTGCTGCATGCCTGTCTCCGGGCTGGTCGGGCCTCGTTGTTATGTAATGACCGTGTGCAAAATTGTCTAAACCTCGTCGGGGCTGCGCAACTCCGTGGCCCGGTTCCTCTGCGCCTGTAACAGGTCGCGCCGGGCGGGCAGGTCCGGCTTGACGATGCGCTGGTCGCCCGCCACCCAGCTCAGCGGGCGGCGCTCCTGCCCGATCGCGTCCTGCAACATCATCAGGCCCTGCATCAGCGCCTCGGGACGGGGCGGGCAGCCCGGCACGTACACGTCGACCGGGATGAATTTATCCACCCCCTGGACCACGCTGTAGATATCGTACATGCCGCCGGAGTTGGCGCAGGAGCCCATCGAGATGATCCAGCGCGGCTCCAGCAACTGGTCGTACAGATGCTGTACCACCGGCGCCATCTTGCGGAACACGGTGCCGGAGATGACCATCAGGTCTGCCTGGCGCGGCGTGGCGCGGATAACCTCCGAGCCGAAGCGGGCGATGTCGTGGCGGCTGGTAAAGGACGTGGCCATTTCCACGTAGCAGCAGGACAGGCCGAAGTTGAACGGCCACAGGGAGTGGGCCCGGCCCCAGGCGATCAGGTCCTCCAGCCGGGCGAAGAAGACGTTGCGCCGGACCTGGTCCTCAATGCTGTCCCGAGAACTTCCCGGTGCCGAACTGGCAATGACATCTCCGGGCTTGCTCAGGCTCCACTCCATCAGTGCTGCACCTCCGGGTGCGGGGTTTCCCGCACCTTGCCCGTGCGGGTCTTGAGTCCCCAGTCGAGGGCGCCGGTGCTGAGTTCATAGACCAGGGCCACGCCGAGGACGAGTATGAATGCGGCAACGGCGGCGAAACCCTCCCAGCCGAGTTCAAAGAACGCCACGGCCCAGGCAAAGATGAAGACGGTTTCCAGGTCGAAGATAACGAAGAAGATGGCCACCAGGTAAAACTCCACGGCCATGTGAATCTGGGGCGAGCCCACCGACAACACGCCGGATTCGAAGGGCATATTGGTGGCCTTGTTGGCCCGTGGCTGGCCCAGCAGGAAGGACAATCCCAGCATGGTCGCCACCAGCAGCAGCACCGCGATGAAGTAGACCACGAAGGGCCAGAGCGATGTCGCCGCCTCACTCAAATGGCGGTTCCTCGCGGGGGCTGTGGCAAGGGCAGGGTGGGTGAATGGGAGAATAAAGAAGTGGCGGGCAGTTCGCGCACGGCGATCTGTCGGTGTGTTGGCGCCACTGTTGCGCGTCCCAGCATTGGAGCTCCATAGATCCCGAAGGTCTTGCATGGAGGCCACTCGCCCGTACTACCAACCGCTTGGGTAAGTAAATCGACCTGGTACAGTTACCACTTGGAACGCCTCGACTCTAGCGAGGTTGAAAACCAAACGCAAGAAACTCGCGCAAATTGCGGTGGGCTGGTTAGATTTTGAGCAGTTCGTGTGGTCAGGATTCAATGGCACCGTGACGGGCCCCGCAGCGCGCTTCGCAGCGCGAACTTATGCTTTACAATCAGCAGACAACTTTGGAGCACAGCCCATGAAAACCCTGCACCTGCTGCGCCATGCGAAATCGTCCTGGGACGAGCCGGGGCTGTCGGACCGGGAGCGGGGCCTGAACAAGCGCGGCGAGCGGGACGCGCCGCGCATGGGTGAGGCGCTGGCCCAACGCATCGCGCCGATGGCGATCGACGTGAGTCCCGCGCGGCGGGCGCAGCTCACCCTCGAGGGACTGTGCGACGGCTGGCCGGCGCTGGGCGAGATTGAGCACGTTACGGATGAAGACCTGTACACGTTCTCCGCCGAGGATTTGTTTGACTGGCTGCGGGCGCGGGATGACCAGCGGCAGGCACTGTTTATCATCGGCCACAATCCCGCACTGACGGACCTGGCCAATGCGCTGGCCGCGGACGACGGCCTCGCCAACCTGCCGACGGCCGGTTACCTGGAGCTCTCCCTGCAGATTGACCGCTGGCGGGACTTGCGGCAAGGTTGCGGCTCAATCCAATTCAGTTTGTTTCCCCGCCAACTGTAACCAGCGCCGGGGTTGCGCTAACGGAGAGTTCCCATGGCCCGCAGTCCCGCCACTGTTTTTTTTGCATTCCTGCTGGCGTTCTGGGTCGGTGGTGCCAGCGCATCGCCCGCCGAGCGCCTGGGGCAGGCGGTGCGTTTCAAGACCATCAGCTACCAGGATCACGACCAGATTGACTACACCGAGTTCGAGGCATTCCAGCAGTTCCTGCGGGAATCCTTTCCGCTGGTGTTCAGTGAACTGGCTGTGGAGACGGTGAATGATTACAGCCTGCTGCTGCGCTGGGCGGGTAGCGACCCGTCCCTGCCACCGGTGTTGCTGACAGCCCATATGGACGTGGTGCCGGTGGAGCCGGGCACGGAGCAGGACTGGCAGCACCCGCCCTTTGCGGGGGTGGTGGCGGATGGGCGCATCTACGGGCGCGGCACGCTCGATGACAAGATGGGCCTGATGGGGCTGCTGGAGGCGGCCGAGCAGTTGCTGGAGCAGGGTTTTGCCCCGGCCCGGGGGATCGTTTTCGCTTTCGGCCACGATGAGGAGATCAGCGGCAGGAGAGGGGCAACAGCCCTGGCCGCGCGTATGCGCGAACTCGGGCTGCACTTTGCGTGGATGGCGGATGAGGGCGGCATGCTGGTGTCTGACAATCCCCTGCTGGCCGGCAAAACCATGGCGATGGTGAATATCGCGGAGAAGGGTTACCTGACCCTGCTCCTGCAGACCACCGGGGAGGGCGGGCACTCTTCCAATCCGCCGGCGGTCAGCACGATCGGGCGCCTGGCCAATGCGGTCGCACGGGTCGAGGCCAGCCCGTTTCCGCCGCGGCTGGTGCCGCCGGTGGAGGCAATGCTGGTGGCGCTGGCGCCGCAAATGGGACAGCCCGAGCGCTTCGTGTTCGAGAACCTGTGGCTGACCGGGCCCCTGGTGGCGCGCAATATGGCCGGGGCGCGCATCACTGCCCCCTTCGTGCGCACGACCACGGCGCTCACCATGTTCAATGCGGGGGTCAAGGAGAACGTGGTGCCGCAGCATGCCGAGGCGCGGATCAATTTTCGGCTGTTGCCCGGTGACACCCCCGACGACGTGGTGGCCCATGTCCGTGAGGTCGTCGACGACCCGCTGGTGGAAATCAGTTACGACAAATGGGACGAGATGCCGCCGGTGGCGGAGTACCCCGGCGGTGGTTATGCGGTGCTGCAGGCGGCAATCGAGAGCGTCTACCCCGAGGCCGTGGTGGTGCCATCGATGCTGATGGCGGTCACGGACACCCGCCATTACATCGACCTGGTGGACAACCAGTACCGCTTCCAGGGGGTGGAAGTCGCCACCAGCCAGGCCACCTCCATTCACGGGACCGACGAGTATGTGGGGGTGGCAAGCTATGAAAAATCGATTGATATCGCCCGGAAAATTATCGAGCTGGCCGCGCAATAGGGGAGCCCGGCCGCCGGCCGGGGCGGTTCCACTGCCTGCTAGAGCTGTACCGTGGACAGGTCGATATCGTAGGCACCCGGCTGCAGGCTCCTGGCGATGGCCAGGGGCTCGGCGTCCGGGTCGGTGGGCGGCTCGCTCAGGTCTACCAGCCGGGGCTCCCGGAGCCGGTACTTGCGCTGGTCCAGCAGCATCAGT
>JAOUDU010000219.1 GCA_029859085.1 Gammaproteobacteria bacterium
AAGCCGCAGGTGCGCCAGCCCAAGAACTCCCCCGGCGCACCGATGCCCTACTCTACCAATATGCTGAAAAACTCCCGGGACGAATCGACAGGGGAATCTGTCTATCCAGTTGCCCCAGCGCGATGTTCATGTGTACCGACAGCCCATGTAAGGAGCCATAGTGCGGCTCCCTCTCAATACACTGATCATTGGCCTCGTTTCACTGCTCGTTCTCACTGCCTGTGACAGGTCCCGGCCCCCTGAGGTCGAGCCAGGTGCGCGGGTCACTGACGCGGGACTGGAAGAGCTGGAGCGCGGTGCCCGCGGCCTTCGCCTCACGGGCGACCTGGATGCCATGCTCGAACGCGGGTACATCCGGATATTGGTCCCCTATAGCAAAACCTTTTTTTTCTACGAGGGCGCGAAGCCCCGGGGGCTTGCCTACGAGTTCATGGAAGCCTTCGCAAAAACCCTGCGCAAGTCCCATGGGGCAACGCCCGGCGGGCTGACGTTACTTTACCTGCCGACCCGCCGGGAGCAATTGATTCCGGGCATTGCCGAGGGTCTTGGCGACATCGCGATCGCCGGGCTAACGGCCACGGACGACAGGAAGCATCTCGTCGACTTCGTGACACACGCGTCAAACCCGGTAGCAGAGGTGGTCGTTACCGGTCCCGACGCGCCCCGGCTTGAGTCTCTGGAGGACCTGTCAGGGCAAAGAGTTCTTGTCCGCAAATCCAGCAGTTACTACGAGAGCCTGCAGGAGTTGAACGCGCGCCTGCGCTCTTCAGGCAAGGGAGCGGTGAAAATCGTCGAGGCGGATGAGAACCTCGAGGATGAAGACATCCTGGAGCTGGTCAGGAGTGGAGCCGCGAAGATCACGGTGATAGACAATTACCTGGCACGCTTCTGGGCCGATGTCATGGGGGACCTGGCCGTGCGTGAAGATCTCCTGGTCAGGGAGGAGGGACTGCAGGGGCCGGTAGTGCGCAAGGACAGCCCGCAGTTGGTTGCCGCGCTGACCGCGTTCCAGAAGACGCACGGGCTCGGGACCGAGTTCGGCAACGTTGTGACGAAGCGGTACCTGCAGGACAATCCCTGGGTGCGAAACCCGAACGCCAGTGCCGATCGCCAGCGCTTCGACAAGGCCATTCCCATTTTCCGCAAGTATGGCAGTCAGTATGATTTCGATGTACTGCTGCTGGTAGCCCAGGGCTACCAGGAATCACAGTTGGACCAGGCGACCCGCAGCCGCAGCGGCGCCGTTGGCGTGATGCAGATCAAGCCCGCGACAGCGGCCGGCGAACCGGTGAATATCGTTGATGTGAAGAGCAAGATGGAAAACAACATCCATGCCGGCGTGAAATACCTGCGACACCTGGTCGATGATTATTTCGGGGATCCCGCGATTACGGCATTGAACCGGCACCTCTTCGCCATCGCTGCCTATAACGCCGGCCCGACGCGCATCCAGGCATTGCGCCGCAAAGCGGAGGCACAGGGGCTGGACCCGAATGTCTGGTTCAATAACGTGGAGCTCGTTTCAGCGCGAAACATAGGGCCTGAAAATGTGCAGTACGTGCGCAATATCCTCAAATACTGGGTTGCTTACCGGCTCGCAGCCGATTTCCAGGAAACAACAGAATAAGCGTCACACCGGGGGATTGCGCCAGACCCAGCTTTCGCGCAGTCTGTAAAGACTGACTGGTGGCAATGACTGCACCGTATTCAGCTTAAACATCTACCAGGCGTCCAGACCGATGAAACACACGCTTCGATCGCTGCTTTGCATGGTTGGCATTTCGCTCCTGCTGGCAAACCCCACCCCGGGAAGTGCCGGCAATGACCAGGTCGGCTCGCGGCCGCGGATCGGCCTGGTACTCGGCGGCGGGGGCGCCAAGGGCGCTGCCCACATAGGCGTGCTGAAGGTACTGGAGGAGCTGCGCATTCCCATTGACTGTGTGGCGGGAACCAGTATGGGTGCGCTGGTCGGCGCCACATTTGCCGCCGGTGTGCCACCGCAGGTGATCGAGTCGCAGGTGCTGGCCGTCAACTGGGCTGAAACCGTCGGCACCGAGGGGAATCGCGACAGGATGTCGATTCGCCAGAAACTGGAGAGCCGTCCATACACCAACAGCCTCGATCTGGGCGTCAGGAATGGAGGGCTCATAGGCTCCGGTGGCTTCCTTAACACCCAGAGCATCGACGACCTGCTCAGAACCCTCGTGGCCGGTGCGCGGGATACCAGCGATTTCGACGCGCTGCCAATTCCCTTTCGCGCCGTGGCCACCGACATGGTCTCCGGCAATATGGTCGTGCTGCGCGATGGCGACCTGTCCGTGGCCATGCGGGCCAGCATGGCGGTGCCGGGGGCCTTCACACCGGTTATCGTCGGCGACCAGGTACTGGCGGATGGCGGGCAGATGCGCAATGTGCCGGTGGATATCGCCAGGGCGATGTGCGGCGACGTTATCATAGCCGTATCGCTCGCGACCCCACCGCCCACAGCGCAAGACCTGAGCTCGGGGCTGGCCCTGGCCGCCCGCTCGCTGGATGTGATGATCGATGCGAACTCCAGGGCGCAGCTGGCGACCCTCACCGACCGGGATGTGAGCATCGTGGTGCAGATGGGTGATATAGGCTCGGGCAGTTTCGAGCGGGTACCGGATGCGATACCCCTGGGCAGGGCGGCGGCGCTGGCAAAGGCGGCGGAACTGGCCCGCTTTTCCGTCTCACCTGAGGAATACCGCGCATGGCGGCAGCGCATTACCCGCGATTACCGCAAACCACTGCACGTGGCCGGTGTGAGCGTGGTGGGGCTCAAGCAGGTCAGCCCGGAATATGTACAGGAAGCCATCGAGGTTACCAGGCCTGATGCCGAGGTCACGCCCCGTGACATCGCCTCTGACGCCCGCCGGATCTTTTCGCTGGGCGACTTCCAGTCGGTACAGTACCGGGTCGTGGACACGCCCGCGGCGCAAACAGTCGAGTTCCACCCGATCGAAAAATCCTGGGGCCCCAATTTCGTCAATTTCGACCTGGGACTGGGCTGGGGGAACGGCGGCGATATCGGGCTGATCCTGCGGGCCGAACACCGGCGCGCCTGGATCACCGCACTGGGGGGCGAGTGGCACAATGTCGTGCAGATAGGCACGGACGTGGAGCTGCAGAGCGGCCTGTACCTGCCACTGGAGGCCCGGCAGCGCTACTTTATCGAGCCCTACCTGCGCATGAACCGGTATTTTGAGGATATCTACAATGACGGGGAAAGGGTGGCAACCTATGACTTCATCGAGAATTACGGCCAGGTCGATTTCGGTGTCAATCTCGGCAAGGAGGCCCAGCTGCGCGCAGGCGTGCGCCAGAGCTGGAACCAGACCAAGCTGGACACGGGAGCGCCGGATTTATTGCCTGGCAAGTCGAATACGCAGGAATCTGACCTGGTTTTCCAGGCCAAATACGATACCCGGGACGTGGTCGGCCTGCCGGGGCGGGGCAACCTGCTGGTTGGTCGTTACCTGTCCTCAGGCTCCTGGCTCGGCGGGGACGAATCCTATGGCGCCGCGGAGGCCATGGCGCTGGTGGTGCTGCCTTTCCGCGGAGACGCGCTGAATATCTTCGGCGGCGGCGGCCTCGACGTGAGCGGTGAGCTGCCGACTTACCGGCGTTACCGTGTCGGCGGGATACTCAGCTTTCCCGGCATGGAGCGCCAGCAACTTCGCGGCGACAACTACTGGCTGGTGGGCACCAATTACAACTGGCGGCTGGCGGAGATCCAGTCGTTGTTCGACCAGGCCCTCTACGGCGGGCTGCGCCTGACCACCGGGCGCGTCGGCGGGCGTATCGACGGGGTCGACGACAATCTGATTACCGGCCTCGCTCTCACCCTCAGCGGACGCACGCCGATCGGGCCCTGGTCTCACTGGGCGGCACGGACGACAATTCCTGGGCGCTGCAGCTGGCGCTCGGCCGCCCGATTCGCGAAGGGTCAATATTTGACGAAATCTGGTAACCGGCTCTCCCATGCGGCCCGGGCCTTTCTCTTCACCTACATCACAAGCGGACTGATTCCTTATGCTGGCTCGTTACTTCACCAAACTGACTTTTTCGTTGACCCGGGTCCTGGCCGCCGGGCTGCTTGGCTGCCTCCTGACCGCCCTGGCTGTCGGCGTTTACCTCCTCGACAGCCGCCCCGACCTGTCGGTCTGGCATACTGCAGATCTCGACGAGGAGTTCACCGCCGCCTCGGGGTTGACCGATTTCAGCCAGTACCTGGCCCTCGAAGACCGCCTGTTCGAGCAACTGGACCGGCTGGTCTACGCCGAGGTCCCGGTGGGGCCGGAAAATGCCATCAACCGCTACAGCAGGGGCAGTCTTGCCGATCCGGGACGCTGGCCGGTGAACTGGAATCGCAGCTTCGAGCTGGGACAGGAACAGCCCAGGGCCGGTGTTCTGCTGCTGCACGGACTCTCCGACTCTCCCTACAGCATGCGCGCACTGGGCGAATCCCTGCACCGCAGCGGCGCCATGGTGCTGGGGCTGCGCATACCCGGTCACGGCACTGCACCCTCGGGGCTGGTCGAAACGCGCTGGCAGGACATGGCCGCCGCGGTCAGGCTGGCGGCCCGCCATGTCCGCACAACGGTTGGCGACAAGCCGATTTACCTGGTGGGTTACTCCAATGGCGGGGCGCTGGCGGTGGAGTACGCGCTGTCCACGCTGGACGATGCGGACCTGCCCCGGGTGTCCGGGGTCATCCTGCTGTCACCGGAAATCGGCGTTTCGCCAGCCGCGGCGCTGGCCGTCTGGCAGGGGCGGCTCGGGCATCTGCTCGGGCTGGATAAACTGGCGTGGAACGCACTGATCCCGGAGTACGATCCCTTCAAATACGGTTCCTTCGCGGTGAACGCGGGTGATCTTGCCTACCGCATTACCGTGCATCTCCAGCAGCAGCTGGACTCACTGCAGGCCGCCGGCAAACTCGGTGACATGCCCCCGGTTCTCGCCTTCCAGTCCAGCGTCGATGCCACTGTGACCGCGTCGGCCCTGGTGGCCAACCTGTTTGATCGCCTGCCGCCGGCCCACCACGAACTGGTGCTGTTCGACATCAATCGCCGCGCCGAGGTCGGCATCCTGTTGCAACAGGACCCGCGAACGGTATTTGAACCCCTGCTGAAAAAAAGCGGTCGCGGCTTTGACCTGACGTTAGTCACGAACGAAAGCGGCGAGAGTGACCATGTCGTGGCCTACACCGCCCTGGCGGGAGAGGACACCGCCTCGAGTGCAAGTGATGTCGATGACTGGCCGCCGGGAGTGTATTCGCTGTCCCATGTGGCGCTGCCGTTTGCACCCACAGACCCGCTCTACGGCGGCCCCCAGGCGGGTAACAGCCCCGGCATCGCGCTGGGCAACCTGGCGCCGAGGGGCGAACGGGGTATCCTGCGGGTATCGGGCACCGATCTGCTGCGACTGCGATGGAACCCGTTTTTCGACTACATGGAAGGCCGTGTGCTACAGTTTACCGGGCGGGTGCAGCACTGAGGGCCCAGAAAATGAACATTCGCAAGA
>JAOUDU010000220.1 GCA_029859085.1 Gammaproteobacteria bacterium
CCTCTGGACTGGACCCCGGGGGGGTTCGGACTATGGCCCCTCGGGCTCCTCTACCTCCGGCTCATCAACCGGGTTCTCGGGATCTTCGATTGAATCCTCCGGCTCATCGGCTTCGTCAACTTCATCGGTTTCATCCGGTTTATCGACTTCATCATCACTACCGCCGTCCTCGCCGACCCCTTCATCCTCGAAGTCCCGCTCGCCGTCCAGCGCATCCGCGTACTTGAGCGCCACACTATCGGCAACGCCGTCCGCAGGAGCCGTATCCTTTACCTTGACCAGTGCACCCGGCGTTAGCGCAGCGTAGAACTCCGCCGGGGTGAGCGATACATTGTCGAGCGACTTGAATTGGGCGCCGGCCGTACCGTAGGTGATACCGAGCACGGTCACACTGTCCCCCGCGACAAACTTATCGAGGGTACCCTGCAGCACCTCGTCGTCCGGCTTGTCCCGGTTAATACGGGTAGCGACGAATCCGACCGACTGCCCGAGCGCTTCCAGCTCGAGAAAATCCCCCGGGCGAATATCCGCAAGCGTCAGTCTACGCTGCTCGTCGGTATCATCATCAAGCATCGTTCGGCTATCCACCAGTACGTTTATGGTGCCGCCCTGCAGTTGCATCGTAAGTGTCCTGGCGATGCTGTCGACACTGGCCACTGCAGCCTCGATTTCGACCCGACCGCGGCGACCCTCGACTCGACTGGCCTTGAGGATGCCGTTTTCCCACAGACCTTCAGCCTCGATAATCATGCCATTGCCGAGCACCAGGTCCGATGGGCTCAGGACAGCATTGCTGGCGTCGACAGCAACGTCATTGACCCGCATATTGGCGCTGCTGACAAAGTCGGTGACAACCCCCTGCACATTCACATCGCCGTTATTGTTGAAAGCACTGCCGGAGCCGCTTTCCTCCTCTATTCGGGAGGCGCTGATTCGCAGTGCCTGGGGGTCCAGGGTACCCTCCACTTCCACCTGCATTCCATCCACCAGGGCGCCTCCGGGCACCTCGCCCAAATCCGCACCGGAGAAATTCACCGTGTAAGCACCGAGCAGGAATTCGGTGCCGGCCAGGTTGCTTACAACGCCCTTTATCCCGATCTGGCTGACGCCGGCCTGGAATGTATCCTTCTTTTCTATCCGGGTGGCGCGCAGACGCCCCTGTGAATCAGGAAAGCCGGAGACTTCGATCAGGTCACCCACTGCCAGAGTGGCAAAAGTCACGCCCTCGAATACAGTGGCAGTCCGCTCCGCGATTACCTCGGTACCGAGTACAGTGACCAGCATGCTGTCGCCATCCGCAGCTGGCAGAGTGGCTTCCACCGGACCCTGCACGTCGTCATCAAAAACGATTCGAGTGGCGGTACCGCGCATACCATCATCATTGACGCTGCCTGTCACTACGACCAGCATGCCCAACCCCAGCGCGTCTTCGCCGACGCTTTTGCCGTTGACCAGAATTTCAGCCCCATCGGTTTCAAATTCCACGCCATTGACGAACACGCTGCCGAAACCGTTGATAGCACCGGATGAGGTCAGTCCGGTACCGCCGATACCGCCGCCGCTGCCGCCTCCACTGGTGACCGATGCAATTCCACCTCCACCTGCTGCGCCGCATCCGGACAGGAGCGCGACACACACCAGCGCCGGGGCGCCGATAAAACCCGGTTTAATCATGTTCCTTTCTCCCGGACGATACCGCTGTCCGTATAGTAAATGCCGACTGCCACATAGCATGGCTCAACTTCCTCGACCGAATCCTGTTTCGTGATTTCGTGCTGCGCCAGCCAACAGTGATAGTCCTCGAGGAGTTGCTGTGACTTCTTGTTGGATAGCGCACGAAAGGCGGGCAGGTGATCGGGATGGACGAGGACGTTCGAAACTTTGCGCTGGAATAAACGATCGCCGGCGCCCGCTGCGAGGTTGTGCCCGATGGTTGCGATTAGCTCGCCCACATCTGTACCGAGAATCTCTATTTTCTCCAGGGGCGTGTCCGTCGGAAGGTAAGCGCGCTCCAGCAGGGTTACCCCGGATTCGCTTGTTGCAACGGTGCCGCTGGCCTCGAGTACCGACAACATCGCAGCCGGGGGAATATCACCACTGAACTCCTTCACGAGCCGGCTGAAGCTCGCGGTCTGGCCCTCATGGGGAAGAACCGCGGGATTCCCACCCGGGGTCTGGAAACGCGGGTCGGTGACCCACGCGCTGACCACCCTGATCGCCCTGCTGTAGCGCGAGGCGGATGCCGCGTCATCGATAATTTCGAGTTCTTTCAGGCGCTTGGTTTCCTTGCGAGTCAGTCCGGTCACAGCTGAAACGCTCGAAACCGTGGGGCGCTTGGCCGAGGGCATCTCTTGCGCAAATGCCTCATCCACATAGGCCTTGCGGGCCAGTTCAGCAAAAACCCCGTAAGGAATGCCGTGGCGTATCAGTATCGCGACCAGCGGGCGCAGTAACCTGAGCACCGCGGCACTGAGGGCGCTGTTTAGGGATTGACTCATTGTTGGGAATCTATTCCCATAAGTACCTCTTGTCAAAGAAGTTTTCGGATAGGTTACGGGGGAACGGCGGGCAGCTAAGGGAGCCGCCGTGCGGTTGTCTACACGGCGCTTGGGGTTGGCGGGCTCGAAGTCATTCGACCATCACGCCCGCGATTGCAGTCACCGCTTGATTTACCTGAAAGCGGGATACGCTGCGGGCCCTACTTCCCGCTGCTGAACACCAGGTGAAAGGTGACCGGCACCGCGGTGCTGATCGCCTGCAGCCCAGCGAGCTTCTGCAGGGCAGTCACGCCCGCCTCGAGGCCGAAATCCGCGGCCTTGATGATCACCGGGCGCAGGCTGAAGACCCGGATGTGGCCATCGCCCTCGCCGATGACCGCCACCGGGACCGTCAGCGGCTGTTCGTGGCCGTGCAGGGCCAGGGTGACGGGCAGGTCGGTGAACACCGTGCCGCCTTCGGCCACCGCGGTAAGAATAACCGGGTCGACCGCGGCGGTGACCGTCGCGGCCGGGAAGGTGACGGTTTCAAACAGCACCTCCTTCATCCGCTGGTCGCGAATGTCTACCAGGGTCTGCACGCTGTTCAGGTTGATGGTCAGCTGCACCTTGCCGTCGCCGCCGATATAACCCAGCAGCGACCCGAAGCTGTGCACTTCCGCGACGCTGTCATTCTTGACCGAAATAAAATTCACCGCGGATTTGGCGCCATCCAGTTCCCACTGGGCCCAGGCCGAGCCGGCGGAAACAAAAAGCGCAAGCGCTGCGAATACCCGGACCAGCCTGCCAATTGCAATTTTCATTCTCTTCATCCTCGTAATAGTCAACCGGCGCCGCCGGCGGCGGTGATTCAGGCCACTACCTCGGCCAGGTCTCCCTTTTCCTCGAGCCAGGCCTTGCGGTCACCGGCGCGCTTCTTGGCGAGCAACATGTCCAGCATCTGGTTGGTGCCATCGCCCGGGTCCAGCACCAGGCGAACCAGGCGCCGGGTGTCCGGCGCCATCGTAGTCTCCCGCAGCTGCAGCGGGTTCATCTCACCAAGCCCCTTGAAGCGCTGTACATTCACCCTGCCCTTTTTCTTCTCCGCCTCGATGCGATCGAGCACGCCCTGTTTCTCCCCCTCGTCCAGAGCATAGTACACGTCCTTGCCCACATCGATGCGATACAGGGGCGGCATGGCGACAAACACGTGGCCGGCCGCCACCAGCGGGCGGAAATGCCGCACCATCAGGGCGCAGATGAGGGTGGCGATGTGCAGGCCGTCGGAGTCCGCATCCGCCAGGATGCAGATCTTGTGGTAGCGCAGGCCGGACAGGTCGTCGCTGGCGGGGTCGACGCCCATCGCCACCGATATATTGTTCACCTCCTGGGAGGCGAGGATCTCCTGGGAATCCACTTCCCAGGTGTTGAGGATCTTGCCGCGCAGGGGCAGGATGGCCTGGAACTCCCGGTCCCGGGCCTGTTTCGCCGACCCGCCGGCGGAGTCGCCCTCCACCAGGAACAGCTCGCCGCGAGTGGGGTCCTCGCCGGAGCAGTCCGCCAGCTTGCCCGGCAGCGCGGGGCCGGAAGTCACCCGCTTGCGGATCACCTTCTTGGCTGAGCGCAGCCGGCTCTGGGCATTGTTGATACACAGCTCCGCCAGCTTCTCAGCCTCTCCCGTGTGCTGGTTCAGCCAGAGACTGAAGGCGTCTTTCGCCACCCCGGACACAAAGGCCGCGGCCTCCCTCGATGACAGGCGCTCCTTGGTCTGGCCGGAAAACTGCGGGTCTTCCAGCTTCGAGGAGAGCACATAGCAACAGCGATCCCAGACATCGTCCGGCGCCAGTTTCACGCCGCGTGGCAACAGGCTGCGCAACTCGCAGAAATCACGCATCGCCTCCAGCAGCCCCGTGCGCAGGCCGTTCACGTGGGTACCGCCCTGGATGGTGGGAATCAGGTTGACGTAGGACTCGGCGATAATCTCGCCCCCCTCGGGCAGCCACTGCACCGCCCAGTCCACCGCCTCGTTGCTGCCGCTGAAACTGCCGACAAAGGGCACCTCCGGAATCACCGGGAAATCGATGGTGGCATCCGCCAGGTAATCCGTGAGCCCGTCCTCGTAATACCATTCATCGGTATCGCCGGATTTTTCCTCGGTGAACTTCACCCGCAGGCCCGGACAGAGCACGGCCTTGGCACGCAGTACGTGGCGCAGGCGGGAGACAGAAAACGTCACCGAATCGAAATAGCGCGGGTCGGGCAGGAAGGTCACCGCCGTGCCCGTGTTGCGCTTGCCGCAGGTGTCTATCACCTCCAGGTCGGTTTTCTTGTCGCCGCCCGCAAAGGTCATGCGATACACCTGGCCGTCCCGGCGGATCACTATTTCCAGCTCGCTGGACAGCGCGTTCACCACCGAGACACCGACGCCGTGGAGGCCGCCGCTGAACTGGTAATTCTTGCTGGAGAACTTGCCTCCCGCGTGCAGGGTGCAGAGGATGACCTCCACCCCGGGCACACCCTGCTCGGGATGGATGTCCACCGGCATGCCGCGACCGTCGTCGGTCACGGTGACCGAGCCATTGCGGTGCAGGATCACCTCGATCTGGCTGGCATGGCCCGCCAGTGCCTCATCGACGCTGTTGTCGATCACTTCCTGGGCGAGATGGTTGGGGCGGGAGGTATCGGTATACATGCCCGGGCGCTTGCGCACGGGCTCGAGCCCGGTCAGGACTTCGATGTCTTCAGCGGTGTAATTGCTCATGGCGATGGCTTATCTGCTGGCGATGGCTGGTGAAATCAAAAAAGGCGCTCCATTGTACCGGGGCGCAGCGGGCGATGCGAAGTACTATGCGATGTGTTGTGCGCTGGCGGTCTCAGGGAACCGCGCAATCAACTACAGGTAGCCCCCGGAATCCAGGTCTACCTTGAATGAGGTCCCCAGAACCCGGGATACGCCGGTGTGCAGGCTGCCGTCCTCATGCAGGTCCAGCCAGCGATAACCCGGCGACTCCGCGTCCGCCTTGAAACCGGCGCTGCCGGGTGCGAACTGCACACAGGTGGAGGGC
>JAOUDU010000221.1 GCA_029859085.1 Gammaproteobacteria bacterium
GACCCGGCCGTCAAGCGGTCAAGATTTTGATGTAACCCTTATCTGCAACAGCCTGGAGCGCACAGCCATGAGTGAAGCCACCGGCACGTTTTCCGTCGAGCACCTCGCCCTGACCCACGAGGTGCTCAACCAGTCCAGCCCCCTGCTGGATTACAACGCCTACGCCACCGACACCGCCCTGCGGGAGGCGGTGCGTCGCCACGGCGCAGCCTGGGCGGAAGATTCCCTGTCGGCCCACGGCGCCCTGACCGGCAGTGCCCGGGTAATCGAGTGGGGCTTCCTGGCCAACGAATACAAGCCGCAGTTCGAATCCCATGACCGCCAGGGCTACAGGGTGGACCGGGTGCGCTATCACGACGCCTACCACCAGCTGATGGCGCTCGCATTGGAGCAGGCGGGCCTGCACAGCACCCCGTGGACAGAGCCCGGGGCCGGTGCCCATGTGGCCCGGGCCGCCCGCTACTACCTGCAGGGGCAGGTGGAGTCTGGCCACGGCTGCCCGGTGACAATGACCTTCGCGGCGGTGCCCACCCTCCGGCTCACGCCGCGGATAGCCGACGAATGGTTGCCGAAAGTACTGGCACGGGGCTACGACCCGCGCAATGTCCCCCACATGGAAAAGGCTGCCCTGACCATCGGCATGGGCATGACGGAGAAGCAGGGCGGGTCGGACGTGCGCAGCAACACTACCACCGCGCAGCCCCTGGGCGCGCAGGGCCCGGGCCAGCCCTATGAGCTCGTGGGCCACAAGTGGTTTACCTCGGCGCCGATGTGCGATGCGTTCCTGGTGCTGGGCCAGGCGGCGGGTGGCCTCAGCTGCTTCCTGGTGCCGCGCTGGCGCCCGGATGGCAGCAAGAACCCGATACAGGTGCAGCGGCTGAAAAACAAGATGGGCAATGTCGCCAATGCCTCCTCTGAAATCGAGCTGCGCGGTGCGCTGGGCTGGATGGTGGGTGAGGAGGGCAGGGGTGTCCCCGCGATCATTGAAATGGTGGCGATGACCCGTTTCGACTGCATGATCGGCTCCACCGCCGGCCAGCGCCAGGCGGTGGCCCAGGCGGTCAATCACACCCTGGCCCGCAGCGCCTTCGGCAAGCGCCTCATCGACCAGCCCCTGATGCGCAATGTGCTGGCGGACCTGCAGCTGGAAGTCGAGGGCTCCCTGGCGATGACCATGAGGATGGGGCAGGCACTGGACCGCAGTCTCGCCCCCGGCGGCGATGAACACGAAAAGTTACTGTTGCGGCTGGGCCTGCCCACGGGCAAGTACTGGATCTGCAAGCGCACCCCTTTCCACGCCTACGAGGCCATGGAGTGCCTCGGAGGCAACGGGGTAACCGAGGATTTCATCCTCGCCCGCCTGTACCGGGATGCGCCGATCAACGCGATCTGGGAGGGTTCGGGCAATGTCCAGGCACTGGACATGTTGCGCGCGCTGAGCCGCAGCCCCGAGGTGCTGGACGCATGGAATGCGGAACTGGCCAAAACCCGCGGTGCCAGCGCTGTCCTGGACGCCGCCGTGCTGGCGGTGCAGCAGGCACTGGCGGATCCGGATGAGGTCGAGTACCGGGCCCGGCGCACGGTGGACCAGCTCGCCCTTACCATGCAGGCCAGCCTGTTGCTGCAGGCGGGTAACCAGGCCGTAGCTGACGCCTTCATCGCTTCACGCCTGGGCCAGGCCGGTGAGCGCAATTTCGGCACCCTGCCGCGGGGGCTGGACCTGGAGACGATCCTGCAGCGGGCAAACCCGCGGGTGGAATAGCCCGGGCCGCCCGTCGGCATTGAAACACCTGGTCTATAGTGAATCAGTCATATCTATCGAGGAGCGCAACCATGAATCCCACAGCCAACAAGATCATCATGAATCCCGAGGCCGCCGAGGGCATGCTGCCCGGCGCTCCGCGCAGCATTGCCGACGAGCGCCAGCTGCGCCGGGAGCGGCTGGCCGCGGCCCTGCGCCTGTTCGGCAAGTTCGGTTTCGACGAGGGTGTCGCCGGCCATATCACCGTGCGCGACCCGGAGCACCTGGATCACTTCTGGGTCAATCCCATGGGCCGGTCCTTCAAGCAGATGCGCGTGTCCGACCTGCTGCGGGTCAACCACAAGGGTGAGGTGGTGGAGGGCAAGGGCCTGCTCAATGGCGCCGCTTTCACCATTCACTCCCAGATCCATATGGCCCACCCGGAGGTTACCGCCGCCGCCCATTCCCATTCGGTGTACGGCAAGAGCTGGTCCAGCCTCGGGCGGCTGCTGGATCCGATCACCCAGGACGCCTGCGCCTTTTACAACGACCATGTGTTGTTCGACGACTTCACCGGGGTGGTGCTGGACAACAGCGAGGGTATCCGCATCGCGGCGGCGTTGGGTGACAAGAAGGCGGCCATCCTGCAGAACCACGGCTTGCTTACGGTAGGCCAGAGCGTGGACGAGGCGGCGTGGTGGTTCATCACCATGGAGCGCAGCTGCCAGGCCCAGTTGATGGCCGAGGCCGTTGGCAAACCCGTCATCATCGCCGACGAGCACGCTGCCCAGACCCATGCCACCGTGGGTTCACACCTGGCGGGCTGGTTCAGTTTCCAGCCCCTGTACGACGTGATCGTCGCGGAGCAGCCCGAGTTGCTGGACTAGGGCGGGAAAAGACTCAGTGGCCCGATGTGGCAGCGGCGGCTGCCGCCACCGGCGGGGCACCGCCGGCGATGTACTGCCTGACCAGCTCCAGGGTGCTGTCGATCTCCGCGGCTGACATCGGCCCCTGCTTGAAATAACGCACCACACCCGCCGGGTCGGTGACGATAATGGCGGAGCTCTCTTTCTCCAGCTGCCACTGCTGCAGACCGGCGCCATCCTCATCGGCAACCAGCACTGCGTTGGGAAAATCCCGCTTGTTCGACTTGAGTTCGCTCACCACCAGGCCGGCGGTGCCCCAGACGGCCTCGTCCAGGTTGAGGATGGTGGTCGAGAGGAAGGATCCCTTGGGCAGGTCAGTTTTCATCCTGTCGGTGAAGGGCTTGTTGATGTTGCTGGCGGCCCTTGTTGCCGCCAGGTACTGCAACACGTGGACCTTGCCGGGTTGCTGCGGATAGCTCCAGGTGCGGTAGTCGACGTCGTCGCCGCTGATGACCAGCTCGCCCCGCTCGGCAATGCTCAGGTCCGGCAGCCGGCCACCCACCGGGACATCCGCGCCCAGGGCGAGGGGCGCCGTCAGGCAGGCCAGCAAAACAAGTATTGGCAGTTTCATATCACTCTCTCCATTGGTGGTTCAGCCGGTTGCCCAGCGCTTAACCGCTCGTGTCGTTTATCATCTCCGCTACCTTTTTGTAGCGGCTGAGGTCGTATACCCCGGCTTCCAGCGGCCTGTTCTGGCGCATGTAATCGACAAACCATTGGAAATTTTCCCAGATCTCCGGGTTGGTCCGGCGCAGGCCGAACTCGTCCACCAGCGCATTAAACTGCTCCGGGGCCTGCACCGCGTGCAGCGCGTCGGCGAAAGCCTCGATCCGTTCCAGCGGTACACGGAACATGAAGTTGGGATAGCTTCCCAGGAGTCCGGGGTAGATTGTCAGGGTATCTTTCGCCCGTTCGCGGCGATCGCTCTCGGCGAACATGAAGGCGACATTGCTGTGGGCCTTGTTCCTGATCAGGGTGTAGGCATGGCCTTCCCCGCCCTGCGCCGTTACCCGCAGGAAGGCCTCGTCCGGCATGAAGTTGACGAACTGCATGCCGGCATCGGCGGCGGGGCGGGAGGCGAGGGTTTGCAGGCTGGCCTCGATGCGCTGCTGGTCCGGCGTTGCGCCCTCGCTGTAGCAGGGCCCGTGCTCGCAGCGGTTCAGGACATCGGGCGGGCCTGCAAATGAGCGCATCCGCGCCGACACCATCGAGACGAACTCTGCCTTCGGCTCATCCGTCCGGTAGGCTATGTTCACCGGCATTGCCTCGTTGACGATATTGTAGAGCGCACTCATCTTGAGTTCCGCGAGAGTGCCCTGGTACCAGGAATCCCGCATCGGGGTGCGGGCGGCTGGCGGCATGAAATGCAGGAAATTGTTCTCGCCGTTGGATCGTATCAGGTCGAAGTACAGGCGGGTTTCGGCCTGGGTGGCGACGCTTCCGAAGACATTGAAATTGACCACGAGCAGGTAGTAGGTTCGCTCCAGCATCGGGTAATCCATGACCCAGAGCGTCTTGGGCGTGGCGCCGATGAAGCCCTTGCTGACCATCGCGTTGTCGAAGTTGCGGAATACCGTCAGCGCGGCATTGTCGTTGCCGTACCATATATCGTCCAGCGAGCGTCCTTTCGGTTCCGCCCGCCTGTAGGCATCGCCGCGCAGTCGATTGTACTGGTTCATTTCATCGACGCGTGTCTTCCAGTCCGGGAGCATCGCGATCAGGCCCTCTTCCTGGGGCACCAGCACGAGCTTGGGAAGGATCTCGGCCAGGTAGGCCGGGTCGGTCACTGACAGGTCCGCGGCGGGGTCCTGGAACATCACAAAAAACTGGTCCTCGATCACGTTGGTGGCGATCTGCCCGGCACAGACCGGGCCGCGGATGAAAGTGGAGACAAAGTAGTGCGCGTTATCCAGCATGAACTGGTAGCGCCCGGCGGCGGGAATGTCGTTGAAGGTCGCAACGGGATTGATCGCGTTGCCCCGTGAGTATTCTGGCAGCTGTGTTACACGCCAGTCGCCGGCGAAAAACAATTCCTCGAACCGCGCCATCCTGGCCGCGTCCAGCGGGTAGGGGATATGGGTCTTGTGCACCAGGGTGGAAGCAACCCTGCGCAACCGGTAGTAGAGCGCTGCGCCGGGATCGTCATTCGGGCGCAGGGTCGCGATGATCCGGATCGGCTGTCCCGGGGGTGTGCTGGAACGGACCAGTTCGAAAAAATTGCCGGAGTCGATTTCATCGAAGTACAGGTGCGCGGGGAATAGATGCTCGTACAGGTAGCGTGACACCAGCTGGTTGCGCAGCCCGGACTTGTTGAAAAATTCTTCCCATGCGGCAATCTGCCGGGCTTCCCGTGGCCCCGCGACCCAGGGCTTCTCGTCGATCACCGCCCCCTCGAAGACCCACTGGCGCAGGGTCTGGTACTCCTTGTCGCTCAGGCCCGCGATGGCCAGTGGCATGCCTTGCCGCGGTTTTTTGCTGGCGTAGTCATCGAATTTGCCTGTCGCCGGGCACTCGGTTTCCCGCGCCAGGCCCAGTGTGATGTCCTCCGGTACCGGCTCGTTGGCTGCCAGTGGGTGCGTCCTGCCGAGCTCGATCATCCTGAACAGGAGGGAGTTGGCGAGGTTGTCGTCGAGTGAGCCCCCCCGGTCATTCAGGACCGAGAAAAACCCCTTTTGCCGCCACTCTGCCTGTCCCTGTGCGTCGATGAACAGGCGGGTGGGGTCGGCGCTGCTGATCCTCCCACCGTCGTATACCGGTTTCGTGGTGGCGCCGCGCAGCAGGCCCTCGCTGGAGGTCAGCTTCAACTGGCAGGGAGCGTCATAGCAGGCGTGGCAGGCGATACATTTCTGGTCGAGAATCGGTTTTATA
>JAOUDU010000222.1 GCA_029859085.1 Gammaproteobacteria bacterium
CAACAAGGACCTGCCCCGTTCCATGCGCCACTCGGTGCTCAATAATATTATCCAGTCCTGCCAGCAGATCACCGGTATGCTCTCTGGCACAATGAACCAGGACGCCCCCTACCAGTTCATCCGGCTTGGGCGCAATCTCGAGCGCGCGGACATGAGCACCCGTATTATCGATGCGGCCTCGGCTGGCCTGATGGGCAAAATGGACGATATTTCACCCTACCGCAATGTGTTGTGGATCAGCGTGCTGCAGTCCCTCAGCGCCTACCAGATGTACCGCCTCAATGTGCGCAGCAACGTCAAATCGCGGGATGTGCTGCAGTTCCTGTTCCAGAGCAGCGTATTCCCCCGATCGGTAGTCCACTGCCTGCGGGAAATAGAGAGCAGCATGCGCCTGCTGCCGGAGCACAAGGGCGCGCTTGCCGTAGTGGGCAGCGTCCACCAGAAGCTGGCCGCCACGGATTGCGGCGAGCTCGTGGGCGTCGCCCTGCATGAGTATATAGACGATTTGCAGCTGGAACTGGTCCATGTCCACAACGCCATAGTCGGAACCTGGTTCCACCCCGTCGGGAAATAAACGCAATGAGTACCACCACAGACGACCTGCGCATCCGCAGGACCAACCAGTTGATTTCACCGGAACAGCTGATCGGCGATATCGCGGTCACCGATCGAGCCGCGGCGACGGTGGCGAACGCGCGCCAGGCGATTCACAATATTCTCGCGGGGGAGGACGACCGGCTGCTGGTTGTCGTGGGCCCCTGTTCCATTCACGATCCCGCAGCTGCCAGGGAATATGCCGGACTGCTGAAGGCCGCGGCGGACCGCCTCAGCAAGGACCTGTTCGTGGTGATGCGGGTTTACTTTGAAAAGCCGCGCACCACGGTGGGCTGGAAGGGCCTGATCAACGACCCCGACCTCAATAACACCTTCCAGATCAACAAGGGCCTGCATCTCGCCCGCCAGTTGCTGCTCGACCTGGCGGAGCTGGGCCTGCCCGCCGGTACCGAGTACCTCGACCTGATCAGCCCGCAGTACTACGCCGACCTGGTTTCCTGGGGCGCCATCGGCGCCCGTACCACCGAGAGCCAGACCCACCGCGAGCTGGCCTCGGGGCTGTCCTGCCCGGTGGGTTTCAAGAACGCCACGGACGGGGATATCCAGGTGGCGGTGGACGCGATCCGGTCCGCTTCCCAGCCGCACCATTTCCTGTCGGTCACCAAGCAGGGCCATTCCGCCATTTTCCAGACCGCGGGCAATGAGGATTGCCACGTTATCCTGCGCGGCGGCAAGCACCCCAACTATGATATGTTCTCGGTGGACGACGCCAGTGCACTGCTGGTAAAGGCGGGCCTGCCGGCGCGCATCATGATCGACGCCAGCCACGCCAACAGCCGGAAGATTCCGGCTCGCCAGATCGACGTGGCCAGCGATATCGCCACCCAGGTGGCCCGGGGCAGCCGCAGTATTTTCGGCCTGATGCTCGAGAGCAACCTGGTGGAAGGCCGCCAGGACGTGGTCGCAGGCCAGGCCCTGACCTACGGCCAGAGCATTACCGATCCCTGCATGAGCTGGGACGATACAGGGTCGCTGCTGCAGGAGCTGGCGACCGCAGTCCGCCTTCGCCGCGAGAGGTAAACACCATGCACCTTGGCTTCAGTTCGATGAACACCGCGGAGGATCCCGCCCCGGACCTGCTGGCCCGCACCCTGGAGGAGGCCGGTTTCGAGTCGCTGTGGTACGGCGAGCACAGCCACATTCCGGCGTCCCGCAAGACACCCTATCCCGCCGGGGGCGATCTGCCCGCGCCCTACCGCAAGATGATGGATCCCTACGTTTCCCTGATGGCAGCGGCAGCGGTTACCAGCCGACTCAAACTGGGTACCGGTATCGCCCTGTTGATGGAGCGGGAGCTGTTTTCCCAGGCGAAAACCATCGCCACCCTCGACCGCCTGTCCGGCGGACGCCTGCTGATCGGCTGTGGGGTGGGCTGGAACGAGGAGGAGTTCAACAACGCCACGCGCCTGCCCTGGCAGCGTCGCTACCTGGCGTTGCGGGAGACGGTGCAGGCCCAGCGCGCGCTGTTCACCGACCCCGAGCCCGAGTACCACGGCGAGCTTATCGATTTTGACCCCGTGTGGTTTGACCCCAAGCCGACCCGGCCGGGCGGGCCGCCGGTGATTTTTGGCGCGATGGGTCCGCTGGGCCTGAAGCATGCCGCCAGCTGGGCCGACGGCTGGATGCCGGTGGATGTGGCGCTGCCCGATGTGGCCCGGGGTATCGCGGACTTTCGGCAACTGGTCAGGGACAACGGCCGTGATCCCGACTCGGTCGAAATCACGCTGGTGGTGATGTCAGAGGTGACAACGGACCTGCTCAAGTCCTACCGGGATATGGGCATAGACCGCTGTAATATCGGTGTCGGCATGCAGAACTGGGATAAACCTGAAATGGTCATGCCGATGATCGAACAGTTCTCAAAACTTATTCCGGACCTTTAGACCGCACTCCCTTCGCTACTGGTGTGCGCCGATTCGACCCTACGCATCCGCGATCGGCGCCTGCTCCAGCCAGCTTTTGAACAGCTTATACCAGATTGCGAGTACAACCGCGCCCGCGAACAGGCCTATGATGCCGGCCGCAAGCATGCCGCCGATGGCCCCCATCAGGATGATCGGCATCGGGATATCCAGGCCGCGCCCCATCAGCAGCGGCTTGAGGAAAGTGTCGCTCAAGCCCGCCATCAACATCCACACGGTGAACACGACGGCGGGGGTGGTGTCATAGTGGTTGAACGCGTAAAAAAGGATAGGCGCTACCACGATGATCGTGGGCAACTGGGCAATGGCCAGTAACAGGATCAGGGCCGACCAGATAGGCGCGCCGGGAATGCCCATCGCAAACAGGCCGATGGCGCACAGGGCAGCCTGGATCACGGCGATACCCACCACGCCCTGCAACACGCTGCGCACTGTCGCTACGCACATCTGTGCCCACTCGCCACCCGGGTTGAGGCCACCCAGGCGCACGAACAGGCGGTTGGCGGCGGTGGCGGACGTGTCCGCATAGGCCATGAAGCCCCCGGCAATCAGCAGCGAAACCACGAACATCATGACGCTCACCAGGCCCGCCCCGAGGGTGCTGGCGGCCGCGGCTGCCGCGCTTTTCAGGCGCGGAGCCGCCTGTACTACCGCTTCCTGCAGGTTGGTGTGCGCAAGGGACCAGGCGGCGTAAAGTTTTTCCCCGACGACAGGCCAGCCGGCCACCTTTTCACTGGGGCCCGGTACCTGGATTTCGCCGCTGCTCAGGCGTTGTGAAACAGACCTGGCGGCGCTGACCAGGGCCTCCGTCAGCTCGTAGCACGGTATGACCAGGATAAGGATCAGGAACAGGGTCACCAGGGTGGCCGCCAGTTTGCGCCGCCCTCCCAGCCAGCCCTCCAGGCGCCTGGTGAGCGGAAATGCGGCGATGGCGATGATGCCACCCCAGGCCAGTGGTATCAGGAAGGGCCGGATTATCTCGAAGGTCAGCAGCAGGAGCAGGAAGACCAGGCCGATGCGCAGTGCCGCCTCCACCATATTGCGCACGAATAAGGTGTCGAACCCCTTGTTGGTCTGTATTGGTTCCATTGTATTTCTCCTGTGCGGTTACCTATGGTAACTGAAGCCCGGTCTCGCGGCGAACCGGACTAGAAATCGTAGCCCAGGCCTGTAGTCAGGCCGTAGTCCACGCCGTTGTCCCCTTGGGCACTGCTGTCATAGCTGCCGTAGGCGGTGATATCGAAAAACAGGTCCTCGAACAGTTCCCAGCGCAGGTTAAGGTCCGAACTGCCCCGCATCCTGCCGCTTTCCGTGATACTGGGGTAGAGGTTCAGGCCGAAGTCCAGGCGCAGCTCAGGTGTGTTGAAGCGCCAGGCCTCGTAGCGGGAGGACAGGTACAGCTCGAGGTTTTCGTCAGTGCCTGCGGATTTGTTGTCTTCGGTAATGATCTGCAAGCCCACCGTGCCGGCAAGGCGATTTTCGTAAGTGTCGATGAAAAAGCGGCCCAGGCCCAACCCGGCACCGACCCGGTAATTCAGGTCCAGTTCGTCGTTCTGCTCATAGTTGCCCTGTACCGACCTGAACACGCCCTCCCGCCTCGTCCAGATGGCGCGGTCGATGTCTACTTTGCTGCTGCTGGATGAATTCTCGTCGGAGTCGGTGAGGTTGGAGCGCGCGTCCAGCCGGTTGCGACTCTTTTCGTCTTCATAGGCGATATTGGCCTTGGCGCTGGTCTGGGTGAGGGAGTTGGCCCGTGTGTACGAATAGCCGGCGGAGAAGTAGGCATCGAAGCGGTCGATGATCTTGCTCTCGATGGGGCGTATGCGTACAACCTCCAGCCAGTCGGCATCTTTTTGATTATCAAGTTCGGCGATGCTCAGTCGCCCAGGAGCCGATGATTTTTCAATGGACCCAAAGTGGCGGGCGCCGCTGCTGAGCTGGAATTCATAGAAATACTCGCTTTCCACCCTGGCGATTTCCTGCCACTCGATACTGATGGTGCCCATCGAGTCTGTGCCCAGCTGCAGAATTCCGCTGTCCAGTTCCTTGATCTCACCGGTGATCCGGTCGCCGTTGAAGAGGGTCACAATATCGGTCTTGGGGTGCGCCAAGCTCTGCTGACTCGTCAGGCACAGCAGCAGAAGTAGCAATGTAAGTGGGGTATTTGGCTTCACAGGCAGTACCGGCAGTTGATTTGACAGTCTGCGCGCAATGGTAATGTATTTCCGGTTGCCGCGCCCGCCCGGTCTGCAGGGTTGCGCCCCCCCGAAGGTGCGCTACGTGGGGGGCTTTATGCCGTGGTTTTCTCCTGTCCGGATACGTGCTGGAGCTGCTTGCGGTATTCCGCCGGGGTGGTGGCGTGGGCCGCCCGGAAGCTGGCAGTGAAGTGGCTCTGGCTGCTGAAACCGCATTCATCGGCGATCTGCGCAATAGGCAGCTGGGTCACTGCCAACAGCGTACGCGCCTGTTCCAGCCGCGTGGCCAGCACGTAACGGTGGGGTGGCGTACCCATCGCCTCCTGGAAGAGCCGGCGAAAATGCGCCACGCTCACCCCGGCCTGGTCCGCCAGTACCGCTACCGACAGGTCCTGCCCCAGGTGTTCGCGGATATGGGCGAGCACGGATTGCAGGCGGCTGTAGTGGATATGCCGCGGGTTGAAGGCACGGGTCTCGGGCGTGGTCAGCGCCCGGTAGATCTGTTCCAGCATAAGGGAGGCCAGCATGGCCATGAAACGTTCATCGCTGCCACGCCCCTTGTGCAGTTCCTTGACCAGTTGCAGCGCCAGGGCGCTGGCCAGTGTATCGCTGATGGGCAGCGGGTCCCCGGCCTTGGCGGCGAGCAACCGGAGTCGCTCGACGACGCCCTCTGCGCGGTCGGGGAAGTAAAACACCGCAAAATCGACGGTGCCCGCGTAGTGCCAGTGGGTGGGGCACTGGGCCGGAATCAGCAGGGACTGGCTGGGCAGGGTGTTGCTGCGCCAGGCGCCGCT
>JAOUDU010000223.1 GCA_029859085.1 Gammaproteobacteria bacterium
TCGTGCTCGCGTCCACCGAAGACACCTGGCAACAGGTGTTCCAGGCCCGGGGCGGCAGCTACCGCGTGCCCACCCTGGTGCTGTTCAGCGGCAGGGTCAATTCCGCCTGTGGTCTCGCCTCATCGGCGGTGGGGCCGTTTTACTGTCCCGGCGACCAGAAACTCTATATCGACCTGTCTTTCTTCGATGACCTCCAGCAGCGCTATGGCGCCCCGGGAGACTTCGCCCAGGCCTACGTCGTGGCCCATGAAGTGGGCCACCATGTGCAGACACTGCTCGGCATCAGCCAGCAGGTGCAGGAGGCGGGGCGCGGCAAGAGCAAGGCCCAGGTCAATGCCCTGTCAGTGCGGCAGGAGTTGCAGGCGGACTGCTTTGCCGGGCTGTGGGGTAACCAGGCGAACCGGCAGCGCCAGTGGCTGGACCCGGGCGACCTCGAGGAAGCCCTGCGCGCCGCCACCGCGATAGGCGATGACCGCCTGCAGCGGGAGGCCGGGGGCCAGGTGGTGCCCGACAGCTTTACCCACGGCACCTCAGCCCAGCGGGTAGCGTGGTTCAAGCGGGGCTTTGAAAGCGGTGACATCAAAGCCTGCGATACGTTTGCCGCCGATATCTAGTTGATGACGAGCACCTGTCCTGACGATCTGTCCAGGGCGGTCTCCAGTACCGCCGGTGCGACACCCCTGATGCAGTCCCCGGGCAGCAGCAACAGGTCGTAGGGCGATTCGCGGATCAGGCGTGAAATCGTCGCCGGGTCACAGCTCAGGTTGGCCTGGACACAGATCCGGCTGCCGGGGCGATAGAGGCTGTTGAGCTGCGACCGGTCCAGCGGGCCCACCGAAATCACGTAGATTTCTGATACCAGCCCCGCCTGTTGCAGCATATGCGCAGCGTCCAGTACGCCCTGGTCCTGTGCCGTGCGGGCCAGCACCAGGCCCAGCCGGCGGATGGCTTTATCCGGTCGGGGCCGGGCGGCGGCGACCAGCTGCCAGCGCTGGCGCGCAGGAAAGAAGATATCCGACTGGCCGTCGCGTTCCAGTGCCGTGTGCAGACGGCTGCCGCTGGCATTTTCAAACCTGAGCTCCACCCGGTCGCGCCGGGCCAGGTCATCCAGCAGGCGGCGGGTGTCGCTGCTGACGAGGCTGTGGCGCTGGCTCAGGTGATCCCGCAGCAGGCTGCGCTCGCGGCCGCCCCTCAGGGTGATCTCAGTGGTGAAAGGCAGGTCCGCCACCTGCTGCAGGCGAATGTCTTCCAGCAGCAGGCCCAGCAGGGTGCGATCGAGCAGCCGGGCGATTCGCACCAGGGTCTGCAGCGCGCCGGGGCTGATCCCCTGCAGGTCGATCGGGACCAGAATGCAACGGCGCGGGGACTGCTCAGTCACCATGCCCCTGGCCCCCCTTGTCACCACTCGCGTCATCTCCCTTGCCGCCGAACTTGCGGGCCAGCTCCCCGAGCTCCTCCAGGCGGGCCTGCACCAGGCCGTCAATGGAAGCGGCGCTGAATCCTGTCAGCAGCTCCAGGGCCTCGTCTATCGTGTCGGCGCTGTACACCTGGAACTGGCCGGCCGCCACCGCATCCAGTACGTCCTGGCGCAACATCAGGTGCACAACATTGGCCCCCGGGATGACGACGCCCTGGCTGCCGCTGAGTCCCCGCGCCGCACAGATATCGAAGAAACCCTCGATTTTTTCATTCACCCCGCCAATCGCCTGCACCCGGCCGTGCTGGTTCAGGGAGCCGGTCACCGCCAGGTCCTGCCGCACCGGGATATCGGCGATGGCGGAAATCAGCGCAACCAGTTCCGCCACCGAGGCGCTGTCGCCCTCGATCCCGCCGTATGACTGTTCGAACACCAGGCTTGCACTGAGGGGCAGCGGGCGATTGCGCGCATAGCGGTTGGCCAGCAGCGAGCTGATGATCATCACCGCCTTGGAGTGGATGTTGCCGCCGAGATCGACCTCGCGCTCGATGTCGAGCACCTTGCCGGACCCCAGTCTGGCGGTGGCGGTTATGCGCGTGGGGCGACCGAAGGCATAGTCGCCCAGCAGGTAGACGGCCAGGCCGTTGACCTGCCCGACCGCGGCGCCGCTGGTCGCCACCAGCATAATGTCCCGGAGGATGCCTTCGTGAGATTTCTCCCGGAACTGGTCCAGGCGGCGCACCGCTGCGAGTGCGGCCCCGGTGACATGCCCTGCGGTGATCACGCTGGCCCCGGCGCGGCGGGCGATGAAGTCGCTCTCGGTGAGGAGGTCTTCCAGGCGACCGCCGTGCAGGCTCAGCTTTTCGCTGTCCTCGATGCGCCGGGCGGCGTACTCGATCACCCGGGCAACGCCCTCGCGATCCAGCGGCAACAGCTGCTTGCGCTCATGCACGGACCTGATCATGCGGGCGAACAACAGGGTGCTTTCCGGCCCGCGCACCACATCCTCCGACATGTCCGCCGCCACCTTGAACAGGGTGGCAAACTCCGGGTCATACTGCTCCAGGATGTAATAGATATAGCGGTCGCCCTGCAACACGACCTTGACGTCCAGCGGCAGCGGTTCCGGTTGCAGCTGCACGGTGCTGACGAAGCTGAACAGCTGCTCCAGGCTCTGGATCCGAATTTCCCGGGCTTTCAGCGCCCGCTTCAGGGCGGGCCAGGCATAGGGGCTGGTCAGCAGCTTGTCGGCGTCGAGAATCAGGTAGCCGCCGTTGGCGCGGTGCAGCGCGCCCGCCTTGATCAGGTTGAAGTCGGTCACCAGGGTGCCCATCTGCGACACGTACTCCACCCGGCCTATCAGGTTGCTGAAGCCGGGACTGTCCTCGTAGACGACCGGCGCGCTCGCCAGGGCCTGGTTGTCCACCAGCACGTTGACGTTGTACTGGGGAAACTCCTTTACCCGGCTTTTCAGGTTGTCGGGGATAGCCGACTCCTCCTGCACCTGGGTAAAGGCCTCCGCCTGTTCCAGCACATCCGCGTGAACCGCGTCCAGGTGGGTGAGGACCGCGGGAAATTCCTGGTATTTGCTCTTCAGCTCGTTCAGCACCGGGTCAATCGCCAGCTTGCTGAACTCTCGGTTCATTTCCTTGAAGGCTGTGCGGCTGTCCTTTTTCCAGCCCGGCAGCTGTCGCACGATCACTTTCAGTTCCTGCTTCAGCTCCTCGATCACGTCCATCACGCGCTTTTTCTCTTCCTCCGGCTGGGCCTCGAAGGCCTGGGGAGTGATGATTTCCCCGTCTTTCATCGGCGCCAGGGTATACCCGTTGGGGGTCTGGATCATGGCTATACCTGCCGCCGCGGCCTTTTCGCCGAGGGCCTGGAAAGATTCCTTTTCGCGGTCCTGGTATTTTTCGCCGAGTTCCTGCACCCGGGCCTGGTACTCGTCACTCTGGAAAGTCGACGGGAGCGCGGCCAGCAGCTCCTCGACCGCGTGGTTCAGGTCATTGCGCAGCTGGCAGGCCTTGCCCCTGGGCAGCCGCAGGGCCACCGGTCGATCGGGGGAGTCGAAATTGTTGACGTAACACCAGTCGGAAGGCTCTCCCCGGCGGTTTGCGCCGGGGTTCGCCAGCAGGGAGCCGAGCACGCTGTCCAGCAGCTCGCTCTTGCCTACTCCCGCCGTTCCCAGCAGGAAGATGTTGTACCCCTCATGGGGGATCTGCAGGCCGAACTCCAGTGCCTCCACTGCCCGGTCCTGGCCCAGGTGCACCGCCAGTGGCTCGAGCTCGACAATCGACTCGAAGGGCAGGTCCGCCGGGTCACAGCGACGGTACAGTCGCGCCAGGGGCAGGGGGGGGCGCGCCCCGGCCGGATGCAGTTGAGGTGTCTCCATGGTCATCTTCGCTGTAACTCCCTCGTGCGTTCGCAGCTACAAGAATAGTCGAGCCGGCGGCGGCCGGGGTTAAGCCAGATCAAGTAAACGGCAGCCCGCGACGCGCTATCGATCGGCGGCTGCCACCTGTCGCCTTTTCAATCGCGTCGAAAAGTGGACAGATCGCGGCGCCGGGAATCTGCAGCGATCATAAACGCGTACACAGGACCACAGGAGGCAAGCCATGACCACCGCACGCTTTATCGAGTACCGCATCACCCGCGACCTGCTGCGGCAGCGGGCGCGTAACACACGTTCGCCCCGGCCACTACTGGTGGAACGCCTGATCACTGTAACGGCCGTGACCGCCGTTATGCTGTTGCTGGGCAGCTATGCCCAGGAGCTGCTGTGGGCGCTGGTGGCGGGTGCGGCGGTGCTCACCCTGGGGATCCGCACGCCCTGAGGCAAGGCCAATGCCGCTGGCGCGGGGAGCTGCCTTCAGCCGGCGACCTCGCGCGCCACGTCCGCATCCCAGTCGGCCGCGCGCGGTATGCCGGCGTCGGCGTCTCCGTGGAGCATTCGCGGGTAGTGTTCCCGCATCACCGCCATCAGCTCCTCGAAAGGCAGGTCGAAATACTCGCCGCGCTCGTTCAGGTATTCCATGTGGCGGTTACCCGCCACGTCGAAGGCGTGGTAGAGGCTGTCCTGGCGGCCGTCGAACTCCAGCGGCCGCAATCCGAATTTCTCACACAGCTCGATATTGAAGGCGGGTGTTGCCTTGACCCAGCGGCCGTCGAGGTAGAGAGAGGTGTAGCCGTGGAAATAATACACGTCGGTCTGCATGGCCTGGCGCAGGCGCTCGGTGGAGAGGTGATTGCGCACATCCGCGTAGCCGACACGGGCGGGAATACCCGCCGCGCGGCCCAGGGCCGCGAGCAGTAACGCCTTGGTGACACACCAGCCCTCTCCCGCCGCCAAAGTGACGCTGGCACGGTAGGCTCCGGGTGCTGTCTCCACCAGGTAGGGGTTGTAACGAATGCCGTCGCGAACCCGGTAGTACAGTGCCACCGCTGTTTTCACGGCATCCCCGGCGGGATCGGCCAGCGCCGTCGCCAGCGTCACGATAGCGGGATGTTCGCTGTCGATAAAAGTGCCGGGCTGCAGGCAGTCGTTGGCGCTGGGCAGGTCTTCCATGGTGAATACGATCCTCAGGTGCGATTCTCAGGTGCGGGGAGGTTATACCACCCGGAGGCCGGCCTACAAGTTCCTGGACACGCTGATCGCACCGCGCACCTGACCCAGGTTGTAGCCGGTGGCCTGGTCATCCGGGTAGTACTGTCGCAGCGCGTCCTGGGTTGCATCGGCCAGGCCCTTGCCGTGGCACAACAGGCACAGCGGTTCCACACCCTGGGCCTGCATATATCGATAGCGTCCCCCCACGACCTCGCCAAAGCTGATATCCGCGGCATCCTCCCCCTCCCCCTGGCGCCGGTCGAACTCGAGCAGTACCTTGCGCTCCCAGCTGTCCGGTACTGCCCGGCTCGCATTGCGGGCGCTGAGACTGACCCGCTTGACGGTCCATCCCGACCCGGCGCTGAGGGCGTCGGCAATGCCGGGCGCAATATCCGCACACACGGCAATCGCACGGGTGGGCCCGCCCTCGGCCATGGCCTGCTTCAGTTGCGGCTTCAGCAGGCTGACAAACTCCTGGGCCAGCGCTCCGGCCTGCTTTGC
>JAOUDU010000224.1 GCA_029859085.1 Gammaproteobacteria bacterium
CGCAGCGCAAGACGGCCACGGGTTTTTCTCGCGGGCTTAAAGCTGCAGTACCCGGCGCAGGAAGCGGTAGTTTGAAGCCATAAAATCACGGCTGACGGGCGCATCCGCCGCAAAAACCTCGAACCCATGAGGTGCGCCCGGCACAACGACCAGTTCGCAACTTACACCAGCCTCATTCAGCCGCGCGGCGTACACGGCATTTTCCTGATAAAAGAGATCGATATCGCCCACGCCCACCCAGGCCGGCGGCAGTCCCGCAAGATCCTCTCTCCTGGCCGGGGCGGCATAGGGGGGCAGCGCAGAGGCTCCGGGTGCACGGCCCAGGTAGTGAGACCACGCTCCACGGTTATTCCGGTTACTCCAGAGTTTGTGCCCGACGGCATCGAGGGTTTTGTGGGCGGCGGTGCGATCGTCGATCATCGGGTAAATCAGGGCCTGGCCGACAGGCTGCACCCCGCCGTGATCGTACACTCTCTGGGCCAGGGCAGCGGCCAGCCCCCCGCCGGCACTCTGGCCGGATATCGCAATGCGATCGCAACATACCCCCAGCACTCCGGCGTTGTCCTGCAGCCACTGCCACGCTTCGAAGCAATCATCAATGGCGCAGGGAAACCGGTACCCCGGTGCCAGCCGATATCCGACCGAGACAACCACAATGTTGAGCTCTACCGCATAGCGCGCGCATTCCTTATCGTTCATGGAGGGGCTCCCGATAATATAACCGCCGCCATGAATCCAGAGCAGTGCTGCCCCTGCATGCTCACCCTCGGGCCGGTACAGGCGCACCCTGGCAGTGCCGAGTTTGTGCTCTACGATAGTGACGCCGGGTACGGGTTTCGTCCTGCGGGGGATTAAAGACAACAGCTTCACGAGCGCCAGGAAGATGCGGGAGTGAAATGGGATAGCGGGAATCCAGCGGTAGGCTTTTCTCAGCTGCGGATGAAGCTGGTCGATTTTCATTGAGTGATCCCTGGCGAAGAAACTTGGGGAGCCCAGGAGCCAATAGGGCCATGCCTGATTTCAAGGTTAATAGTATCCGATTGAGCCGTATGATAAACCTCAAGATAACATTCGCCTGCGATTCCCAACCTTACAGCCGGGGCAAGTTATACTTGATAAGCCAACTAAACCACACCGGGGGAATTTCAAAATGCGATCCAGCAGCGCTACGCTCCTGATACTGGTACTGGCCTGGTGGCTTCCTGTTACCGGCTTTTCCTCACCGGGCACTGAAATCCCGCAGGGTACGCCGCGCACAGGCAAACCCTTCGCAGACCGGACGCACAACTTCCAGTTTGTGGTCGTTGGTGACCGCACCGGCGGCCATCGTCCCGGTGTCTTTCGCCACGCTATAAGTCGGGTGAACCAGTTGCAGCCTGAGTTCGTGGTAGGAATCGGTGACCTTATCGAAGGGTACAAGCAGGACGATAGCGCACTGAACCGGGAGTGGGACGAGTTCGACGACATCGTCGATGCCCTGGATATGCCTTTCTTTTACACCGTGGGCAACCATGATATGGGCAACAACGCCATGCGGGATTTGTGGCTGCAGCGCAACGGGCGGGACTATTATTATTTCCTTTATCGGAACGTTCTCTTTATCTCACTCAACACCGAAGACCCCCCGATTATCCTGCCTGAAGAAACCCTGGCCAGGCAGGCCTGGCTCGAAGAGATGATGCAAAAGGACCCAGCGAAAGTACAGCAAATGCTGCGTGAGCGCCGCAGCAGCACCGGGGCGGGCCCGGAGCAGCCGAAACTACCCGGCGAGGTCGCGATCAGTGAAAAACAGGTGAAATGGGTTCAACAGGTGCTGGCGTCACATCCGGATGTCCGCTGGACGATCTTGCTGATGCACAAGCCTGCCTGGAATTATGACAGCCCGGCATTCGAGCGCATCGAGACTGCGGTAGCGGACAGGCCTCACACAATGTTTGCCGGGCACGAACACTCTTTCAATTACACGAGCAGACATGGCAGGGACTATATCACCATGGCGACCACCGGGGGCATCTGGCTGACTGAAGGCGGCGGCAGCTTTGATCATATCGCCTGGGTGACAATGACCGATCGGGGTCCACTGATCAGCAATATCGCGCTGTGCGGACTGCTGGGGACTCCACAGGAAACGCAGCGGGCAATGTCTTCAGATGAAGCTGGCAATTACTGTTTTCATGCACCGAGCGGCGAATGGGGCAACGGGGAGAAAACTGATTGAGACTGCACCAGCGACTCATCCGCACCGGTTATGCGCTTCCAGGCCGACGGGGATCTAACCTTCCTTCAGCAATTTCTCGAGTTGCGGAAACGCCTCGGCGCGCAGAGCCCCGTGCAGCAACAGGCGCAACACCTCCCGGCGCATCCGCTGCGACATGGCATGGCGTTCCTTTTTCGAACGGGCCCTGCCGCGCACCCAGACCGGCCACAGGAAGTACCCGGCCAACAGCATTACCGACAGCACCTCGGGATCGATGCCATCTTCACTGACGTCACTGGCGGCCATGGTTTGCGTTGCCTGCATGAACTGCTTGAAAAACGGGTCGTTGCCGGGATTGTCGGATGAGAGTATTTCGAACAGCCAGATACGGCCCAGTTCCGGGTTCTCGATGGCAAAATCCACCATGCCACTGATGACTTCATAGACAGGCTGCACACTCGGGTCCAGCGAGTTGCCGTTTTTGTCGTGGTGCCCGAATACGGTCTCAACCAGGTGCTCGCTGACCCAGGCAACGGTGGCCTTGATCAGGTCCTCGCGGGTTTCGAAGTGCTGGTAGGCGGTGCCGCGGTTGACGCCCGCCAACTGCGCCACCTTTGACAGGCTCAGCCCGTCGGGCCCGTCGGAGGCCAGCACAGTGCGCGCTGCAGCGAGTATTTCCTCGCGGGTCGCCTCGGGGTTGCGGCGCCTGCGAGCGCCTTCCCTGGTTGCCGGTATACTCTCCAAACTAATCACCATTGTCGTTGATTAGCTGATTGTGTTCCCGATACCGGGTCTTGTCAACCGGGCGCGGCAGTGCAGCTCAGCTCAGGCAATGGCGCGTTTCGTTTTTGGATCCTTCCGAAGGAGGGCGCTGCTTTCAGGCCGGAACACGCCGTGCATGGCCAGCCGCATCACTTCACCGGCGAAACGCTCGGCCATCACCTTGCGCTCCTTCTTGGTCCTGGCGTGGGAGCGAACCCAGACCGGCCACAGGAAATAGCCTGTTAGCATCAGCACGGCGAGGACTTCGATGTCCATGTCCTGCACCGTGGCATCACTCGCCGCCATTTCTTTCATCGCCAACTCGAAACGCTTGTAAAAAACGTCCTCCTTGGGATTCTTCCTGGAGAGTACATCGTAGAGCCAGATGCGGCCGATATCCGGATTATCGATCGCGTACTCGGCCAGCCGGACGTTGAAGTCGGTCATGCTGTTGAATACATCCGGCAGGTGTTCCAGGTCGGGTTTGGGGAAACCCTCGGGGCGGGCGCCGTCGGAATCCCAGCCGTCGAAAACCGCGTCGAGAAGCTGGTGGCTTACCCAATCCAGGGTGGCGCGAATCAGGTCCTCCTTGACCTGGAAATGCTGGTAGGCAGTGCCCCGGTTGACCCCCGCCAGCTTGGCGACGCTGGACACACTCAACCCCTCCGCGCCATCCCTGGCCAGGATGGTCTTGGCCGCTTCCAGGATAGATACCCGCGTTGATTCCGGGTCGCGCCTGCGGCGCTGTCGGGGCTGGGTGGGGGACATCTGGAACTCCTTGTCTGAACGTTGTCCGGCGGTCTTCCGGCTAGACTATAACACGGCGACCGCGGGCGCCACCGGCTTGCGGGGCGACTCCAGGCCCGGCGCTCGCGCCTTGCAGCTGTGGGGTCATCCCTATATCCTTGCCGCTTCGGGTAACACATGCGGCATCCGCCGGGCTGAATTCGCCTCGCCGGGCAGGCCCCTCGGTAAACCACAGAAAATCCAGCAGGCCATCACATGTTAGACAACTTGCGCGTTGTAATCACCGGCGCAGCCGGCTCCCTCGGCCAGGCCACCGCGGCGAAAGCCCGTCAATGCGGAGCCCATGTCATCGGCCTGGATATCGTTGCAGCCACTTCGCTGGCAAATACCGATGAGTATCTACAGCTGGACCTGCTGGACCGGGAGGCGACCCTGGCGTGTTTCAAATCCCTGGGCAAGCTCGATGTCCTGGTCAATATCGCCGGCGGTTTTGCGATGGGTGACGCCGCGTTCGATCCCGGCTCCGAACAATGGGACCGGATGTTCCGGCTGAACGTTGACACGATGCGCAACGCCACCATGGGTGCCGTGCCGCTGCTGCAGGCGGGGGGCGGAGGCGCGATCGTCAATATCGGAGCCCTCGGGGCCCTGTCCGGCCAGGCAGCGATGAGCGCCTACTGCTGTGCAAAATCCTCTGTGATGAAACTGACCGAGAGCCTGTCGGAAGAACTCAAGAACAAGGGCGTGAACGTCAACGCCGTGCTCCCGAGCATCATCGATACAGCGCCGAACCGCAAGGATATGCCCGACGCCGATTTCTCCCGGTGGGTATCCCCGGCGCAACTGGCCGAGGTGATCTGTTTCCTCGCCTCACCGGCAGCCAGCGCTATCCACGGCGCCCTTGTTCCGGTCAGGGGCCTGGTGTAGGCACGGCGGCACAAAGTCTGCCGGATCAGCTTTTCCGCGCGAGCAGCCGCCGCGCCGCCTAACGCAGCAGGTGCCGGCTGAGGTCGCCCTGCAGGCGGACATCAATCCGGCGTTCCCCGAACCGCCAGCCGCCTGCCCCCAGGGCAAAGGTGTCGAAATAGCGCACGCCGATAATCGGCTGTAACGGGAAATCCCCCAGCGCCTGGAATACCACCGCGTAGGATCTTGCCCTGGCGCGTTCTCCCCCGTCCTCCAGGTCCACCAGAACGTTGCTGGTCATGTGCAGGGTATGGGGGCTGCCATCGTCATCGTAGATACGGGTGAAAGACCGATATAACGCGCGAACCGCCTCCGCGCCGACCACATCTGTCTCCCCTCCCCGCTGGTCTACGGCGACGATTTTGCCCTCGGCAAACATCGCAGCCACACTCTCGAGGTCACCGTTATCGATGTGATGCGCGTACTGATAGATCAGGTTCTTTATCGCGCAGGAATTGCAGGCCATAGATCATCATCCCAGGGGTCAGGCAGCCATCATAGCACCGGTCGGGGGGTATCAACGGAACTGGGGGGCAGGATCGGATAGACCACTTCCGGCTGCTGCCCTGTCAAGGCCTGCAGGAATGCCTCGATGCTGGCAACCTCTTCGTCCACCAGTTCCTGGCCCAGCTGGCTTGAAGCCATCACCGCGATGGCCTGCTTCAGATCCCAGGACTTGCCAGTGTGGAAGTACGGTGGCGTCAGAGCGATATTGCGCAGGGTGGGCACCTTGAATACATACTCATCGCTGGGCGTGCTGGTGACCTGGAAGCGCCCCTTGTCCGCGGGTGGCAAGAAATCCGCGCCGGGTTTCTCTACCACGCCAAAGGGA
>JAOUDU010000226.1 GCA_029859085.1 Gammaproteobacteria bacterium
CGTATCCGAATTGCAAATGTACGCTTGGTGCGGACGCAGTAGCCGTTTTGGCGGTGTTGTGTAAATTTATTCGGTTACTGACAAGCTGCGGAGCTATCCGGTTGCTCATCGAGAAATTATCCCTGAGGCCATTAATGGCACAGACCGGTATGCCAATAACCGAGCAGAGCAATCGCATGGGGCGACCAGGGTGACGGAGCGGAGTATGCGAAGGTTCAAATCCGTGCCGCAGGCCCAGCGGTTCGTGGCTGCACAAGCGTCTGCTCAGAATCAATTCGATCCTGGCAGGCACCTGGTCAGTGCTCGGCACTATCGAAACACCAGGATCAGTGCGTTCGCTGAATGGAGCAGGGCGGTAGCCTGACATCCCTGGCCTGGGTTTCCATGCAATCAATGATTTAACTTGTCAGTACCCTTCAGTCTTATGGGGCCTGGCGCGTCTTTGCAGTCACAAGTTTACGGCTTTCTGCAGGGCTGGCCTTTCCAGTAATCTGCCTAGGTAAGCATTGACGATCGGAAATCGCGCGTCGAGAACGCCGACAGCCTGGGCGGCAAGCAGGGTGAAGCCCATCATGATGTCCGCTGCGCTGAAGTCGTCCGCAAGCAGCCAGGGACCGGGGCCGAAATGCTTTTCCAGAAACTCAAGCCCGGAAGCGGCGCGATTCCTCGCATCCTCCACCAATTCAGGGTGGGCTGACGCATCATCCCGATACAAGGTTAGCCAAATGACGATCCCCAAAGGCGGAAATGCTGTGCTTTCGGCAAAGTGCAGCCACTGCAGATAGCTCGCACGGGTTGGTGAACCCACCGCCGGAGCAAGTCGTCCTCCAGCATACTGCTCAAGTATGTATTCAGTAATTGCGCCTGATTCCCCAATAAGCTTGCCTGCGTCTTCAATGACAGGCAGCTTTCCAAGGGGTGTACTCTGGGCAAAGAAGGCAGTTGCGGTCCTTTTGAAATCCACCCTTTCGAGCTCGTACGGTAGGCCCAGTTCTTCGAGTAACCAGGCTATGCGAACTGCCCGTGTGCGTGGGGCAAACCAGAGTTTTATCATGGCGATTTCACCTCGTAGAATTAGTACTTGATGCTCATTATCGTGCAACCAAATGGTACCGCAACCCTGTCTGACCGAGATTGGTATAACCAGGGAATGAATCGCTACACGCGCCGCCGGTTCCCACCCGGCGAAAGAAACTCCAGCTGCCCCCGTCAGGCTCGACGCCATACCATGCGCTGCAAAGCCCTGCGCTTGATGAACTGGTGACGGGTCGAAGAGACCGAAGGGTTGTCTGGGGGTTTCAGGCGGGAAAGGTGTCAGGCGGGGGAGGTGACGGCCTCAGGTATCGGCGAACAAGCATTTCCTGCATTGATGGCTGCCGCGAACAACGAACGAGAGAAATACCACTTCGGCATCCTTTTACAGTTGGAATCCGGGACCAAGGTGCGTCTGCGGCCGTTCCTGCAAACGCAGGGTATGGAATTTGTGGAGAGCCAAGGATTTGTAACAGGTTTCCAGGACCGAACTCCGAACCTGGGCCGAACTGCTAAGTTTCTGATTCGCCTGAAAAATTAGTAATTCGCCAACTATACATCGGGCTATAATCCAGCCCGGTATGAATGGATAGCAGGTGAGTCTGGGTACGATGGATGGTTTTCAAGTGAAGGGCGATGTAGCGCACGGTTTTGAGTCGGTTAAACAGCTTTTTACGCAACAAATGCGCACTCTGGCAGAGGATAACGCCCAGCTATGTGTCTACCACCGTGGAAAGAAAGTGGTGGACCTGTGGGCATCTGCCACCGGTGATGAGACCTTCGCGGCGGATTCCCTGGTCAATATTTTCAGCAGTGGCAAGAGCCTGGAGGCCATTGCCGTCGGCACTCTTGTCAGCCGCGGTCTTCTTGAGTACGACGCAAGGATTACGCAATACTGGCCCGAGTTTGGAGCCAAGGGCAAGGATGGGGTAACGGTTGCCGACCTGATGCGGCACGAGGCCGGCCTTGCCAATTTCGATACCCCCCTCGATGCTGAGGACCTGTTTACTGACAACATCAAGAACAACGCCGTTGGCCAGGTGATAGAGCAACACGAACTGAGCTACAAGGCAGGTCGTAAGCGCGAGTACCACGCCATCACACGTGGCTGGATCGTCAATGAGCTGTTTCGTCGCGTTGATCCAGGCGGTCGTACCATAGGCGAGTTTCTGCGGCAGGAAATCAGTGGCCCACTGGGCGCGGATGTTTTCGTGGGTGTACAGGAAAAGGAGCGGCAGCGCATGTTCCCGGTAAAGCCGCTGGGCTTTGGCTACCAGATTTGGCAGAGCCTGTTGCCGCGCTTCCTGGGCAGGCGAGTGTTGCACAACGTTTTCCAGTTGGTTGCCCGTATTGGCAAGATGATTCCCGCCTTTATCACGGGTGGGCGCAATTCGAGGCCGCCACCGGCTTTCAGCGAGATGACCGGCCTGGACTATTTCAATGCCCACGATTTTGGCAAGGGAGAAACGTCCTCCGCCAATGCCACCTGCTCCGCTCGCGGCCTGGCAATGGTCGGCGCTATCATGTCTGCCGGTGGTAGTCTGGACGGCAGGGAGTTTCTCTCCGAGAGCGCCTGGCGGGCTCTGCACGCGAAACCCATAGAGTCCATGATGGGAGCAGTCATGCCCACTCGCTTCACCCAGGGCGGGGTGGACTGCTTCCGGCCCTGTGCGCCCGGAAGTCCCATTTTCGAGCGGGCTTTTAACCAGGGCCGCGAAGGCTTTTATGGCTGGATGGGTTTTGGCGGGTCCATCTTTCAGTGGCACCCGGGCAAGGATATCAGCTTCGCTTTTGTGCCCACGTCCTTGCACTACCTGGATTTTCTGAACGAACGGGGCAAATGCTACCAGGCGGAAGTTCTGCGCTGCGTAGGGAACTTAAGCGCCGCCGTTTGAATCAAGGACGCTACTGACTAGTTAACTCAAGGCCCTGGGCTGGCGCTACACAAGTTCAGCCCGCTCGTCCGAAAACGAGTAATTTGGCATCACATTGAGGCTTATCCGTTGGGGTTTGGGGCATGCGATAGCCATTTTACGAGCAAAAATAAGTTAACTTGTCAGTACCCGAAGGAGGCCGCGGGGGAGGAGGGATCATCAGATGCGGCCGTCCGCCAAATGCAATATCTGACGGCAGCGTGTTGGCCCCCCCACTCCAGACTGCGAGTTGTCACCCATACTCATGGCATGGTCGGGAAGTGTAAGTAGTCTTGTCGTGAAATCAGTGGCAGCCTTTGTCTGGACTGCCCACAGATACTTCTTGGATGGAAAGTGGCCAGATAATTGGACTAACGTCGTCCAATTTTCTACAGCGGAGTCTGTGCCCGGCTTTTCAATTTTAATTGATGATAACGATACGCCGATAGAATCAGAGCAATCGCAGTCAATGGCATCACCACCAACATCACCATGCTGAAATCGTTCATCGCATCGTGTTGAGTAGCAGCCATAATCAAGTAAGCTGTGTAGGCGACGTAATAAAATAAGAACAGTGCCCCATTCCACCGACTGATCACATAACCGGAAAAGAATATCGGTAAGCACATCAGTGCAACACCGATCATGACCGGAATATCGAAACTAATCGCCACGGCTGGAACTGCAATGCCGCTGGGGGCAACGATGCTGGAAAGCCCCAATACAGATAAAAGGTTAAAGATATTACTGCCGACGATATTTCCAACTGCTATATCGCGCTCACCACGAATGGCTGCAATCACAGAAGTGGCCAGTTCGGGCAAGGACGTGCCTGCCGCCACTATGGTTAAACCGATAATTAATTCGCTCACGCCGAAATATTGGGCAATAGTGATCGCACTCCCAACCAACCATTGCGAGCCCAAAACCAACAAAAACAATCCGCCAAAAATCGACGCTCCATCGCGTAAGTAATGTATGGAGCCATCAGTATCTTTGTCAGCATATTCCGCTGCATACTCGGCTCGCACATCGGCGTCGGTTTCCCTGCGGCTCTGGAAAATCAGGAAAACCGTATAGATTAAAATACCCGCAAATAAAACTGCACCTTCCGACCTGCCAACATTTCCATCCAGTCCAAAAAGCAGCACTAACAGGGACGCGACGATCATTAAGGGCACATCCAGACGCACCAGTTGTTGATTGACGATCAATGGTGTTACCAGAGCGGAGATGCCCAAAATCAGCAGTATGTTAAAGATATTGCTGCCGACGACATTGCCCAGGGCAAGATCTGCCTGACCCGCAAAGGCTGCACCAATACTTACGGCCATCTCCGGTGCGCTGGTGCCGAAAGCAACGATTGTCAGGCCGATAACCAAGGGTGAAACGCCAAATGAAGCCGCTAAGCTAGCGGCACCTTTCACTAACAAATTAGCGCCAGCCACCAGCAAGACCAAACCCAGAGCTAAAAAGCCAATTGTTTCCATTTATCAGGACACCTAAAGAAGAATGTAAGAATAATTTTGCAAGCAGTGGTCTCGCCCTGCTCCAGCCGAAGTGACGCGATCAATGGTCCGCAGATCGGTGTGTCGCATCCTTGGCCCACTTCAGGGTTTTGGACATCAGGAAATCCGTCCAGGCGATACCGATAGCAGAGAGGATAAACACCGTATGAATAATTGTCTGCCACATAACGCCTGCCTCAGTATAGTCGGAATCGTCAGCCCCGAGCATATTGATCGCAATAAATGTCTTTAGAAGGTGTATCGAACTGATCCCGATAATCGCCATCGCCAGCTTTACCTTGAGCACAGTGGCGTTTACATGGCTGAGCCACTCCGGCTGATCCGGGTGCCCCTGTAAGCGAAGCCTGGACACAAAGGTCTCGTAACCGCCCACGATCACCATCACCAGCAGGTTGGAGATCATCACTACGTCGATAAGGCCCAGCACAGCCAGCATGATCAACTGTTCACTCAGGGAAGTGGCGCCGCCGATAAGGTGCATCAGCTCCTTCATAAACAGGACGACATATACGCCCTGCGCCACAATCAGCCCAAGGTACAGGGGTAGTTGCAGCCAGCGTGAGCTGAAGATGAGTTTGGATAGTGGTGACATCATGGGGGGCGTTGCATTGGTCATGGATTATTCCAGATTGAATTTGATCGGTACCATCTCACTATGCTGATGAATTGGAAATTCGCCATGCACTGGCAGATTCTACCTAAAAGAGAATACAAGTGTAATCGAACTATTCGATACTATTATCAGTAATTATCGAGGTGACAGTAATCATCGCCTCGCACAACCATCGTTCGGATTTGACAAGCATCAGCTGGTGTAAATGCGGATAGTGATACAGGCGTCTATCGACTCCTCATCATATAGGGGGACACCGGCATTTATTACACTGATTTTGCGAAGATCTTTTAATGGAAAGAATACCGAAGTCCCACGCAGGAGCCATTATAGGCATAGCCGGCCTGCAGATTGAACGGGTAAAACGCAGCCGGGGTATTGAGGTATGGGCCAGGCCAGGCACAGGGTCAA
>JAOUDU010000225.1 GCA_029859085.1 Gammaproteobacteria bacterium
CGATAAATGCAACCGTAGCCATGTTCCAGCTCCTTCCTCGAAAGTGTTACAGGTCCGCCAGGGGATGCCGGTCCCAGGGCGCTGCAAAAAATGAATCCAGGACCTCGGGCGGTACCTCCCGGGTGGACTTGTAGCGCCAGGCCGGGTTGCGATCCTTGTCGATCAGCAGGGCCCGCACGCCCTCGGCGAATTCCGGGTAGCGCATGATATTGGTGGCCAGCACCAGTTCCGCCATGAACACCTCCCGCAACGAGGCATACCGGGTCTGGCCGAGCTGGCGATAAGCCACCAGTGCCGCGAGCGGCGAGCCCTGGGCCATACCCTTGCGGGCTGCGGACAGCCAGGGGTCCTGGGTTTGTTGGGACAGGATATTGTCGATGACCTCGTGGACGTTATCGCCGTCGCACAAGGTGGCAATCGAACCCAGGTGCGGCTCCACCTGCCCCCCCGGGCACTGGCTTACACTCTGTTCCGCGAAAGGCCTCAGGGTATGGCGCACCAGCGCGTGATTGGTCGCCGGTTCCACCTGCCACTTCTGCCGCAGCAGGGCGTCGAATACCTCTTCCCTGCGCTCGCTGGAAATAAAGCGGTCGGCGATGCCGGTGTAGATCGCATCGGCGGCGTTGATGGAGGCCCCGGTCAGCGCCAGGAACTGCCCGGACTTGCCCGGCATGTGGTTCAGGAACCAGCTGCCTCCCACGTCGGGAAACAGGGCTATGGTTACCTCCGGCATCGCGATGCGGGTTTTTTCCGTCACCACCCGATGGGAACATCCCGCCATGACCCCGAGGCCCCCGCCCATGACGATACCGTGACCCCAGCAGATAATCGGCTTGGGGTAGGTGTGCAGGGTATAGTCGAGACGGTATTCCCGCAGGAAAAAGTTCTCCGCGTATTCACAGGGGCCGCCCGGGGTGGCCGTCACGCTGTCGTAAAGCGCCTGGACATCGCCGCCGGCGCAGAAGGCTTTTTCGCCAGCTCCCTCGAGGAAAATCGCGGCGATACCCGGGTCGCCGCGCCACTGCTCGAGCTTTGCCTGCAGTTGGTCGACCATATCCAGCGTAAGGGAATTGAGTGTAGCCGCCACGTCGAGGGTTACCCGGCCCAGCCGACCGGCACCTGCGACCAGCTCCTCAAAGTGTATGGGTGCAGTAGACATCGATACTTGCCTCAGCCGTTTTTCCACTCGGGCTTGCGCTTTTCCAGGAAGGCGTTGACGCCCTCGCGCTGGTCCTGGGTGGAGAACAGCTCCACGAACAGGTCGCGCTCACCCTCGAGGCCGGCGGCGATCACGGTGTCGCGTCCCGTGTGTATCAAGCGCTTGCAGAACGCCACGGAACTCGGACTCTGTTCGCCCACCTGCTCGGCAAGGGCCAGCGCGCGCTCCAGTGCGGCGCCCTTTGGCACCACTTCCTCGACCAGGCCTATGCGCTCGGCGGTAGCGGCATTGACCCGCTCGCCACAGAGAATGATGCGCTTGGCCCAACCCTCTCCCACCAGCCAGGACAGGCGCTGGGTGCCGCCGGCGCAGGGCAGCAGGCCAACCCGCGCCTCCGGCAGCGCCAGCTGGGCCTGCTCCTCGGCGATGCGGATGTCGCAGGCCATGGCGGTTTCCAGCCCCCCGCCCATCGCAAAGCCGTTGATGGCGGCAATGGAGACGCCGCGAAAATCCGCCAGGGCCTCGAAAGCCTCGCCGAAATACTCCGCCATGGTACGTGCAGTCGCTGGATCGCCGTCAGCGAACAGTTTCAGGTCAGCCCCGGCGGAAAAGAATTTTTCGCCGGCCCCGGTGATCACAAGTGCATAGACGGATTTATCGTTGTTGAGTTTTTCCACCAGGTCCTTCAGGGCCGGCAGGCTCTCCTTGTCCCAGGTATTGGCCCCGGGATTGTCTATGGTGACAAGCGCCGTATGCCCGCGCAGTTCCACCTTCAGCTTTTCCGATATACTCAAACTCACTTGATAACCTCCAATGCGCCTTCCATTAACATTCTGCGGGAGATGATAACCCGCATGATTTCATTGGTACCCTCGAGAATCTGGTGCACCCGGGTGTCGCGCACATGCCGCTCCATCGGGTACTCCTTGATATAGCCATAGCCGCCGAACAATTGCAGGGCATCGTTGCACACATTGAAGCCCACATCGGTGGCAAAGCGCTTGGCCATCGCGCAGTAGGTCGATGCCTGGGAATCCTCCAGGTCCAGCTTGCTGGCGGCGAGGCGGACCATCTGCCGCGCCGCCACCAGCTCAGTCAACATGTCCGCCAGCTTGAACTGGGTGGCCTGGAACCCGGATATTGCGGTATCGAACTGCCTGCGCTCCTGCACATAGGCAGTGGCTTCCTCCAGCGCCTGCTGGGCCGTGCCCACGCTGCAGGTCGCGATATTGATCCTGCCGCCGTCGAGACCCTCCATGGCGATGGCGAATCCCTGGCCCTCCTCGCCCAGGCGATTGGCCACTGGCACCCGCACGTTATCGAAACTGATCATCCGGGTGGGCTGGGCATTCCAGCCCATCTTTTCCTCTTTCTTGCCGTAGGCAATACCCTGGGCATCGGCGGGTACCAGCAGCGCCGAGATTCCCTTCGGCCCGGGCCCGCCCGTACGCAGCATAACCACCAGCACATCGGTGGCGCCGGCGCCGGAAATGAAGACCTTGCTGCCGTTGACCAGGTAATCGTCGCCGTCGCGCACGGCGGTAGTGCGCAGCGAAGCCGCATCAGAGCCGGCACCGGGTTCGGTCAGGCAGTATGAAGCCAGCTTGTTGCCGGACACCAGGTCCGGGCACCACTGCTCGATCATCCCGGCACCGCAATACTTGCCAACCATGCTGGTGGCCATGTTGTGGATGGTGAGGAAGGCGGCGGTGGCGGTACAGCCCTTCGCCAGTTCCTCGACGATGAGGCTGGCATCCAGTCGGCCCATGCCCAGGCCGCCGGCGGATTCGGGAGTGTACATACCCATGAACCCGAGCTCCCCGGCCTGGCGCAGCACATCCCTGGGAAAAATCGACTCCTCGTCCCAGCGGGCCGCATTGGGCGCCATGGCGCCCTCCGCAAACGCCCGGGCGCTGGCTACAAACGCCCGCTGGTCGTCACTGAGGGAAAAATCCATGCCCTGCTCCTCGCGTCAAAGAGTGGCCTAGAACCTGCCCATGACCTTGCCGAACAGTTCCTCGTCCGGCGGAATAACCTTGGTTTCGGCCAGGGGCCTGGAGACCCAGGTTTCATTTATCAGGTCGCGCCAGGTGATGTTGTGGTTGATGCTGTTGCCACCCCAGGAGCCACAGCCCAGGGAGAAGGTCTGGCGCATGCCGTTCCATACATTACCGCTGTTGGAGGCAGCCTGGGGCTGGTTCACCATGACCCGGGAGGTACGGGTTCCCATGGCCAGCCTTATGATGTTGTCGTCATTGTAAGAGTAGATGCCACAGCTGTGACCCTGGCCCTGGTAGGCCTGGATGCGGTTGGTCAGGTCGATGGCCTCATCGATATCCCTGACCTTGTACAGCGCCATGGTTACGGTCAGTTTCTCGCCGGAAAAGGGATAGTCGGGACCGGCGCCTGTCTCCGGCACAATCAGGAACTGCTTGCCCTCGGGCAGGTCGATACCGGCCTTGCCGGTGATAGTGAGCGCATGCTGGGCGACAATTTTCGGGTTCAGGTGGCCGTCTTCCCACAGCACCGCCTGCAACTTCTGCTTGTCCTCGCCCTCTATTACATAACCGCCCTCGTGCTTGAGCTTTTCCAGGAACCTGTCATAGATGGATTCAAACACCAGCACAGAGTTGTCCGAAGAACAGGACGCGGCCAGGTCAAGGGTTTTGGAGATGCGGATTTTCTCCGCCGCCTCGTCGAGATCGGCGGTATCATCCACGGTGATCACCGCGTTGCCCACACCCACACCGAGGGCGGGAGTGCCCGAAGAGTAAGCTGCGCTGACCATGGCCTCGCCACCGGTGGCCAGGATACGGTCACACTGGCGCATCAGCTCATTGGTCTTGTCCAGCGAGGGCACATCGATACTTTGCACGAGGTCCGCCGGTCCGCCCATGGCAACGATAGCCTCGCGCATATAGTCGCAGATCATCTTGTTGGTGAGCTTGGCCCGGGGGTGCGGGGCGATAATGATCGCGTTGCGCCCCTTGACCGCGGAGATCGCCTTGATCACCGGCGTGGCCTCAGGGTTGGTCGAGGGCGAAAGGGCGCCGATAACCCCCACCGGCTTCGCTATCTTGACGATATTGCGGACCGGGTCTTCCTCGATCACGCCGACGGACTTGTCGTTGATGATGTCCAGCAGGGTAGCCCTGGTCTTGCGGTGAATCTTGAGGTATTTCCCGGCGTAGTTACCCAGCTGGGTCTCATCGACAGTGAACTGGGCAATTTTTTCCGACACATCTTCCCGCGCCACTGACCAGACCATCGCGGTGATCAGCTCGTCCACCTGCTCCTGGGTATAATTGGCAATCTGCTCCTGGGCCGCCCGGGCCCGCGCCATCATGGCCTTGATCTCTTCCCGCGGTTCCAATATTTCGCTGTTGTGTCCCATGCTCATCTGCTCCTGTGTCTGTTCACGGTGCGCGCCCTCCCGGGGAGTGCACCGTTCTAGGTTAGCTGACCAATTGCTGGGCGCCAGCTTACCCCGCCAACGGCCCTGTTCAAAGGGAGTAAATTGCGGATATTATGGACTATATTGCTATTTTTATGGGCATTGTGGGCCGGCGGCCAGGGGGCACAACAAATGAGCGCACCTTCGAAGTGGCCCTTGCCGGAGGATGGCATCCGCTTCCTCACACCCGCATTCATGCTCAACAAACTGGCGAGGCACCCGCTGACCCGGGAGTGCTACCCCGCGGCCATGGGCTACTACCCCCTGGCCCGCTCCCACCGTGTTGAGCGCCAGCGCCACGATGATAACCTGTTGATTTATTGCGTGGACGGCCGGGGATATGCAAGCACCCCGGAGTGGTCGGGCAGGGTCGGCCCCGGGGACTTGCTGCTGCTGCCCCAGGGGGTTGCGCACCAATATCGCGCCGACCCGGACCAGCCCTGGACCATCTACTGGGTCCATTTCCAGGGAGGCAGCACGGCGGTATTCAATCACTACCTGGGCTACCGCGAAGCCGGCAACCCGGTGTCGCGGGTGGGTGTGTCGCCGCAGCTGACCGCCCACTTCCGCGGCCTGATGGAGGTTCAACGCACCGGCTACAACACCCGGGCATTCATCAACGCCGCCAACCAGCTGCGCCACCTGCTCACCCAGCTGGCACTGGAGATGCGCCGGTCACAGGCAACCAGCCAGCACAGTTTCAACCTGGCCGCAGTGCAGAGCTTCATGCTGGAGCATCTCTCGGAGCAGCTGGACCTGGACACCCTGGCCGCAGCGGCCAAGTTATCCAAGTACCATTTCTCCAACAAATACAAAGCCCTCACCGGCTATTCACCGATCAGGCATTTTCTCAATATGAAGATGGAACACGCCTGTCACCTGCTC
>JAOUDU010000227.1 GCA_029859085.1 Gammaproteobacteria bacterium
CAGGTCGCTGTCGGGCAAGGCGGTACCGGGCCAGGTCGGGGACAACCCGGTTTCCTAGCCGCCGTAGAGAAACTCGGGGCCATCGATATCGGTGGCCGGAATGTCCTCGCGTTCGATCCAGTAGTCCTGGTTGTGGCGCCATTCGGGCTTGTCGCCGCGGCGCGGCAGTTCGTCGAGGCCGCGCATCAGGTAACCCGGGCTGAAGTTGTCCTGTTCGATCCAGGGCAGGATCTTCATGTCCCTGTCTTCCTCGCGCAGGGCGACCTCAACCCGCTTCGCGCCGATCGCATCCATATGGTTGAGCAGCTTGCAGACGAAATCCCCCACTATGTCCACCCGCAGGGTCCAGCTTGCGCGGAAGTAGCCGAATACCCACAGCAGGTTCGGCACGCCGGTGAACATCATGCCGCGGTAGGTGATCGTTTCGTGCCAGTCGAGGGGCTTGCCGTCCACTTCGAAGGGGATGTCTCCCATCACCGAGAGGCGGAAGCCGGTGGCGGCGACGATGATGTCGGCCTCGATCTCCTGCCCGGAACTGGTGCGCACGCCCTTTTCGGTAAAGGTATCGATGGTGTCGGTCACCACTGATACCTTGCCTTGCGCCGCTGCCTTGAAGATATCGCCCTCCGGGCAGAACGCCAGGCGCTGTTGCCACACCCGGTATTTCGGGGTGAAGTGAGGTTCGAACTGGAAGTCCTCACCCGCATACTGCCTGACCAGCGCCTTCAACTCCTCGAAAACCGTTTCAGGCTCCTCGAGGCAGCGTCGCGTCAGCACCTGCTGGTCGTGCAGGATCTGTGCGCGCACCACCCGGTGGATGGTCGGCTCGTCGATGCCGACCTCGCGCAGGCGGTCGGCCAGCTCGTTCCGGTTCTCGGCGCAGTAGAAGTAGGTCGGCGAGCGCTGCAGCATGGTGACATGCGCCGCCTTCCCGGCGAACGCCGGGATCACCGTGGCGGCGGTGGCACCGGAACCGATGACCAGTATCCGCTTGCCGGTGTAGTCGATGCCGGGATCCCACTGCTGGGCGTGGATGAACCTGCCCTTGTACCTGCCGATGCCCGCCCAGTCGGGGATATAGGGCTTCTCGTGATCGTAGTAACCCTGGCACATCCACAGGAAGTTGCAGGTGAACGTGAGCCTCGCGCCGTCTGAACGCCGGGTCGCCTCGACGGTCCACAGGTTGTTCCCGCTCGACCAGCTGCACCGGGTGATGCGGTGGCCATAGCGGATGTGCTCGCCGATGTGGTTCTCTTCGATTACCCCGCCCATGTACTCGAGGATCGCTTCGCCACTGGCGATCGGCGGACCGACCCACGGTTTGAAGCGATAGCCGAAAGTATAGAGGTCGGAGTCGGAGCGTACGCCCGGGTACTTGTGTGTCTCCCAGGTGCCGCCGAAGGTGTCTTTCATCTCCAGGATGATGTAGCTCTTGCCCGGGCACTGCTGCTGCAGGTGATACGCAGAGCCGATCCCGGATATCCCTGCGCCCGCAATCAGTACGTCGACATGGGTCGCGGGGTCGATCTTCGGTTGTGCTGCTGCTGTGGCCACGGCTGCTCTCCTTTGCCGGGATTCTCGTCAATTCCCTCGTGACATTACCACTGGCGCTGCTACGCGCAAAGCGGGCATTGTTCGGGACCAGGTTTTAGCAGTTTCGCGGCAACTACCACCAGGGGTAGAACGGAGGCATATCGGTTGATACCTTGTCGGTGTACACCGGCGCGCGTTTCTCCAGGAAGGACGCCACCCCCTCCTTGCCGCTTTTCTGGCTGCAGTAGAAGATCGCCAGCGAATCCACCCGGTGGGCCTCGATCGGGTGGGGCTGGGCGGCGTTGCGGTACATCATCTGGCGCGTGAGGGCGATGGCCACCGGGCTGTGCCCGGCGATGCGCCCGGCAATCCGGTAGGCCTCTTCCAGCAACTTGTCGGCCGGCAACACCGCCTTGACGAAGCCGCCGGCCAGGGCTTCTTCCGCTTTCAGTATGTCGCCGGTGTAGCACCACTCCAGCGCCTGGGACATGCCGACGATACGCGGCAGGAACCAGGTGGAGCAGGCCTCCGGCGTGATGCCGATCTTGTTGAACACGAAGCCGATGCGGGCGTGCTCCGAGGCCAGGCGGATGTCCATGGCGCAGGTCATGGTGGCGCCGATACCCACCGCGGCGCCGTTGATGGCGGCGATCACCGGTTTCTTGCAGTCATAGATTGCCAGGGTGACCCGGCCGCCGGTGTCGCGCACGCTGGCGATCATCTGCGGGTCGTCCAGTCGCGTGTGCATGTCCTCCATCGTGGGTTCGAGGTCTTCATCCAGGCCGAATACATTGCCCGCCGCGTTCAGGTCCATGCCGGCGCAGAAGGCGCGGCCCTCGCCGGTGACCACGATCGCCCTCACGTCGTCGTCGTCGCTGGCGCGGTTGAAGGCGTCGATCAGCTCATTGGCCATCTCCACCGTAAAGGAATTGAGCTGCTCCGGGCGGTTCAGGGTAAGGGTCAGGATATTGTCGGCCACTTCGTAGCGCAGGGTGTTGTAGGACATGGCGGGCTCCGGTACAGGTGCTGAATGTGTTGGGTGAAGGCAGGTCGAGACTGCGGGGTCCGCTACTATAGCCGGTCTGGCGCGGATGTTAAATTTGCGCGAGTTTTTTTGCCACCCAGTACCACACCGCGGCATTGAGGTTGAGGCCGATATGGCTGCCCAGTACCTCGATATTGTGCACGTGGCCGTAGTTGCCCTCCTGCCTCGATGTGCGCCAGTTCACCACGCCGTCCCCCCTGGTGTAGATGGCGGTGGTGGGTACCGGCGGCGGTATCGACAGCAGCTCTTCGATATCCCGGGGGTCGTTCTGCGGGTTCAGTCGCCGGTACAGCCGGCTGGGGTGGGACGCCGTCGCGTGGCCCTTGCCGAACGGGCTGCCGAGGGTGATGACCTGGTGGACGATATCGGGCTCCATGCGTGCTATTTCCCGGGCGTAGATGCCGCCCAGGGAGTGCCCTACCAGGGAGACCTTGCCGTCGCCCCGGGCCAGCAGGTTTTCCACCGTGGAGCGCAGCGAGTCCGCTGAAAAACTCCCGGGACCGAGGTTGCGTCCCTGCTGCCACCCGGTGGTGGTGTAGCCCAGGTCGCGCAGGAAGCGGATCAACGGACCGTTGCCCCGGTCATCCCCCAGGAAGCCGGGGATCACCATGACGCTGTGCGGTTTTCGTGCCTTCGGCAGTTTGCGCAGCAGGGGTGCCGCCAGGCCCAGGCAGGCCATGTCGGCCAGGGCCCTGGGGCCATCGGTCAGGGCCAGCAGCGCGCCAGGCGGCTTCAGGCTCATGCCCCGGCCCTGCTCCGGGCCCTGGTTTTAGCTTTGGCTTTGCCGCCGGTGTTGCCCGCCGCTGCCAATAACTCGTCGAAACTCTGCTGCAGGCACTGCCGGTAGAATTCCGGGTCGGGCATCATCTGGCGGCAGGAGGTCGCGCTGATCACGAACTGGCCGCAGTAACTGCCGATGGCGTGGAACAGGCCGAGGCCATCCTGCACCGGACCGGTACCGAAACTGGCCACCATCTTCGCGCCGGTGCTGTACAGGGGGATGGGTGGCCCGGGCACGTTGGTGATCACGCAGTTGAAGACCGGGCTGATGCGATTTGCCAGCCCCCAGCGGCTGGCCAGGCGGGCCGCCTGCGCCGTCAGCGTCGACGGTATGAACTGGGTGTAATCGGTCATCGCCTTGGCGCCCACGGCGTTGGTGAGTTCCTTGGCGTGGCGGCTGCTTTCGTGCACTGCCTGCAACCGCGCCATGGGCGCTTCGATGTCGCTGCGTATCGATACCGTCATGCTGGCGACCAGGTTGCCGCCGGTCTTGTCCTTGTCGGAGCGTATGTTGATAGGCGCCATTGCCGCCAGCGACGCGTGCGGCAATTCGTCGTGGGCGGCCAGGTACTTGCGCAGCGCGCCACCGACAATGGTGATCGCGGCGTCGTTGACCGTCGCCCCGGGCACCGCGTTCTTGATTTTCTTGACGCCGTCCAGCGGGACCGTGATGGCGTCAAATACGCGATGGGGAGAGACAGTGCCGTTGAAGCGGGTGCGGGGGATATCCTTGACCCGGCTCAGCCGGCCAAGGGACAGGCCGGCTGCGGCCCTAGCCAGACCTGGCACGGAATTGCGGGCGACGCCGACAAAATGGAACGGCGTCCGCAGCGTATTCACCGAAGACCGCAGCAGCAGTTCCAGTGTCGACGGGTGGTTGTCCACCCTGATCGCGGCGGGCGGGTGGGGCTGCTTCCAGTCCGGGGACAGGTCGTGTGTCGCCGCCGTCATCTCCATGCCGGAAGTGCCGTCGATGGCGGCGTGGTGAGTCTTGGTGAACATCGCGAAGCTGCCTCTCGGCACGCCGGCCACATTGTCCAGGCCCTCGATCACGTACAGCTCCCACAGGGGTTTGCTCCGGTCCAGCGGGCGGGCGTGCAGGCGCGCCACCTGGATGCACAGCTGGCGCCAGTCACCGGGGCTGGGCAGGGCGATGTGGCGGATGTGGAATTCCGGGTCGTAGGCGCCATCGGTCACCCAGTAGGGATGGTCCAGGCCCAGGGGCACGGTCACCAGGGTCTGGGTCATTACCGGCAGGCCCAGGGCCCGGTTGTTCGTGTTCTCGATGATATCCTTGAACCGCACCTTGCCGCCGGGAGCGGTGGACGGGTCGTAGATGCCCAGCCCCGATATATGCATCGGGGCGTTGGCGGTCTCCATGTAAAGGAAGGAGGCGTCGAGGCCGGTCAGCTGTTTCATCTGCAGTTATCCCGGCCGCTGGGCCCTTTTCGGTCAGAAAGTGTACTGGACTTCCAGGCTGTAGGTAAGCGGCTCGTTGGCGTAGCCGCTGACGGCGCCAAATTCATTGAGACGGTTGAGGCTGACCCAGGTCTCTTCCTCAGTCAGGTTTTTTCCGCTGAGAATGACCCTTATATCCTGCGAGTTGCTGAACCAGCTGAGGTTGGCATCCACCCGGTAGTAGGAGTCGGCCTGGGTTGCGGCAGTATTGAAAACGTCATACTGGCGGCTGTCGATCCAGGAGTAGCTGGCTGACAGCACGAATTCACCCATCGATTCGGTGTTCCATGAATAACTCGCATTGGTGAAAATCTTGTTCTTCGGTGCCTGGGTGAGCGGGTTACCGGACAGATCGATTTCCTCGGTCGTATCGGGATTGGCGATGGTATCCAGGGCGCAACAGAAGTTGGTGTATTCGCCGTCGGTATAGCTGTAATTAGCCAGCAGGGTGAGGTTCTCGGTGGCCAGCCAGGTGCTCTCTATTTCGAAGCCTTTAACCTCGGCCTTGTCGGCGTTGACGATCTCGCTCACCGGCAGGTTTACATCGTTCAGGTAAGGCACCAGCACCTGCATGTCACTGTAGTCGTAAAAATAGGCTGCCGCATTTATCCGCAACACATCTGCATAGGTACCCTTGTAGCCTATCTCATAAGAGATGACTTCCTCGGGG
>JAOUDU010000228.1 GCA_029859085.1 Gammaproteobacteria bacterium
GATGCGATACTTATTCACTGTGACAGACCTGCTGATTCAGCATCGTTGGACCGGATCATTGGAGATAGCGGACGGCGATAGGAAGTTCATGGCGTCAACCCCGGCGGGTGGCACTGAGCGGATGCCAGGCGCTGTAGCGGCCGCCAGCTGATCCGCAAACCGGGCATGGGCGCTCCATGACAGCAGCGACAGCGTTCATGGTCTCTTGCGCTTCACAACGGGTTTGACCTCACCGCGCGCGATGATATTGCGTTGGATAAAGGCCGGCCGTGCCTTCGTCTCTTCAAATATTTTGCCGATGTACTCGCCCAGCAGGCCCAGTGAGAATATCGTGATAGAGCCGAAAGTCATCACCAGCAGCGCGAGGAAGGTGATGCCTCGCGGGGCTGACTCCGGAGCAAATAATTTGATCGCCACGCTCCAGGTGGCCAGCACTGCGGTGCCTGCCAGGGTAACGCCACCCAGGGCAGTCATGATATGCAGAGGCATTCTCGAGAAGGAAAATATCCCCTTCTTGGCCCAGCCGAGATTCTTTATCCAGTTATTGGTGCTGACGCCGAATGCCCGCTCAGGCCTGACGTAATCAACGCCGACCTGTTTAAAGCCAACGTAGGCCCGCAATCCCCTGAGAAAGGAGTCTCGCTCCTGGCACTCCAGCATCCAGTAGACCACCGTGCGGTCGATCAAGGAAAAGTCACCGGCGTCCCTGGGGATGGGGATGTCACTCATGGCAGCGAAAACACGGTAGAAACCGCGGTACAAGCTCTCCAGCCACAGGGGCATTTCCCGTTTGACGCGCCGTCCGTACACCACGTCAGCGCCATCCCGCCACTGTGTGACAAACGCTTCGATGAGCTCCGGGGGGTCCTGCAGATCGCCGTCCATCAACACGCAGGCCTCCGTCGTCGCCATCTGCATGCCGCTGCGGAAGGCGGCCTGGGAGCCGAAATTGCGGGAGTGCAGGATGCCCAGGACATTGGGGTCGGTGGCGCTGATCTGCCGGATGACTTCCGTGGAATTGTCCGGCGAGGCATCGTTGACGAAGATTATTTCGTAATTCATGCCCAGGCGCCGGAACACATCGACCAGGCGCCGATACATGATCGGTATCGCCTCCGCGTCCCGGTAGCAGGCAATGATGGCTGAGACGGAGTTCTTGCCTGCGCCGGGTAAGCTCCTCTTGGTCAGTTCGCCGAATGCGCTGTGCTGGAGAAATGCCTGCCACCAATCCCGGGTGCTGGCAATGCCCTCTTCGAGGCCGATCCGGGCTTGCCAGCCCAGCAGCTGCCTGGCCTTACCCGGGTCCGCGTGCCAATTGCCGGTGTCCCAGTCTCGGCCGGCTCTGGCATCAAACCTGGGTGCTGCATCCAGGCGGAACAGCCGCTGACAGAGTTCGGCCAGTTCCTGCAGTGACGTCGCCTTGCCGGTGCCGATATTGAGTGATTCGCCCGCCAGGGCGGGTGACATGGCGCAGGCGCTCTCCACAAACGCCGCCACCACATCATCGATATGGATGAAATCCCTGGTCACCTCGGGGTGAGCCAGGTCCGGCAGTTGCCCCTCCAGGCTGCGCGCACAGAGCACCGGAATGAGGCGGGAGCTGTCCTCATACGGGCCGTAGACGGAATAGAGCCGCAGGTTGACGACCGGGATGCCGCGCACTTTGCCAAAATAGGCGATAGCGTGCCCGGCGGCCGCTTTGCTCAGTGCGTAGTGGCTGTTTGGCAACAGGGCATCGGACTCGGCGGGCGCCGCCGCGTTCAGCCCGTACTCGGAGGAACTGCCTGCGTGGACGTAGGCAGCGATATCCGCATCCGCCAGTTCCTCCATCAGCCGCAGAAAGCTGGTGTAGTTGGTCGCGTGGATCCGGTCGTAATCCTCTTCGAAGGAGTAGGCGCCGAATGACGAACAATCAAAGATGGTGCGGGGTGCATAGCGGCCCAGGATCGACCTGACACTGACCGGGTCCTGCAGGTTCAGGTAGTCGACGTTTTCGGTGGCGATACCGTGCAGGCGCCAGGGTTTACCTGAAAACGTGGTGCCGACAACATCCTGCCGAACCGTCAGGCACGCTCTGAGCAGATTCGCTCCGACGAAACCGCTGGCGCCAATGATGAGTATCGGGCCGGCGAGACTTTCAATGCTGTTTGTCAGCTTCACGAGTGATTCCTGCCTAACATCTCACGAAGGCCGTTCTCATCCAGACCACACTGGGCCCGGTGAAAGCCCTGGGACCCGTAGCGACCCGTGGGGTAGCCGAGGGCGTAGCGGTGCGCCAGTCGGCGTACGATGAGACCACGCTTCATGATGGCCAGGGCGAGGCTGGCGCCGAGGCCGCCGGTCTCCACGTGCTCTTCAATCACATACAGTGCGCTATCGTCGATCTCTGCCCAGAATTCAGCGGGCGCCAGCGCCGTGGCGAGCTCCGCTACCGCCCACACGGAGGGCCTGGCGCTCGCCGGCCAGGCGGCGAATGCCCGCCAGGCGACGCCTGCCAGCGGCCCGAGGGCCACCACGACCCCGCGCTCTCCTCCCAGGATTTTTCGCCAGGGCGCATAGTCCGGTATCGTCGCGCCCTCGGGTTGTAGCGCGTAACCCAGCCGCAGGTAGGTGGGAGCGTTGCAGCCGGCGAGCATGGCGGGAATGTCCTGGTCAAATGCCGGCACCAGCACCCGCAGGCCAAGCGCCGCCATGGCGGCACAGTCCTCGAGGGCATGGTGAGTGGGTCCCATGTAACCATAGCCGTAACCACCGCCATTGCCGATCAGGCAGACCGGCAGTTCCGGCATGCAGACATCATTGCGTATCTGCTCGAACGGGCGGGCATAGCAGAAGGGCGCGATGCTGTAGACGAACACCCGCAGGCCCTCGCGCGCCAGGCCGGCGGCAACGCCGATCATGTTCTGTTCGGCGACGCCGGTGTTGATAAAGCGCGAACCCATGCGTTCCCGGACACCCTCGAGAGCCATGAAGCCGAGGTCGCCGGTGAGAAAGAAAACACTTTCATCCTCGGCCAGCCGCATGATGGCGGATGACAGCGCATTTCTCATGGGGCTGACGCCGCTTCGAGCGCACGCCGGGCGGCCCGGTAATCCGCGTCAGGCAGAGGGAGATAGTGGGATTCCAGGCGCCCCGCAAAGGGCAGCCCGTTGCCCTTGACCGTATCGAGCACCAGGACTCTTGGGCGGTCTCCCCTGGGGGCACGGAGCCGGGCTTCCACCTGCGCTGGATCGTGGCCATTGACGCTGCACACGTCGATATCAAAGGCGGCCAGGCGGGGTGCCAGGTCACGACAGGAGATCACTTCCTCGGTGCTCCCGAACCCTTGCAGACCGTTCTGATCGATGAGAATCGTCAGGTTGTCGAGGCGCTGATGCGACGCGAAAATGAGCGCCTCCCAGCAGCTGCCTTCCTGCCACTCCCCGTCTGAGCACAGGCAGTAGACCTGCCTGCCGGAGCCCTGGTGGCGCGCGGCCATAGCCAGCCCCGCCGCCAGTGATGGCCCATGACCCAGCGAGCCGGTGGGGAACAGCAGGCCGGGTATGCCTCGGCCGCTGGGGTGGCCCGGCAGCATCGTATCGTCACGACAGAAGGTATCGAGTTGAGCATCCGACAGCTTGTCGAGGCTCCACAGCGTGACATAGAGCGCCCCTGCCGAGTGTCCCTTGGAGAGTACGAAGCGATCCTCCGGTCCCATCACCCGGTGGTACAGCACCATGAGTGCATCCAGGCAGGACAGGTTGCCCCCCAGGTGACCGCTGTGGGCTTTGTGGTGCATATCCAGCAGGCGCAGTTTGGCGCGGGTGATGCGTGTCGCGATAGAGTCGGTCATGTGCTCCTGGAGTGCGGAGGCTGGCGCCGTTATTTGAAGAAAAGGGATGGGGTCGGCCGTGAGATTTGCTGAGATACCATCAAGGCGGTCGGCAAGCTATCAAAAGCGGGGGCGCGGCGCCAGTATTGTCCTGGCCTGCGCCGGGAACCGCGCTTTGGCGTGATCGCGTCATACCCCGGCGCAGTCGGTTGCCGTTCGAAGCGCTAGAGGCCTGGCCGGTTGCCTTGTGATAACGATGGCCGTCACGAGGGGTCATCTGGGGGCCTGTAGACAATTTTCAGCTGGAGCAGGAACGTCAATAGGGCGACCGGAGGGGTTATCAGCGCGTAAGCCAGATACACGTTGAGCCCGAACCGTAGCAAAGTCGACAGGCACAGCAGGTTCACATAGTAAATGAAAAGATAAACGGCAATGAATTTCAGAAACTGAGACCATTTTGCTTCGCCAAAAACCAGGCGGCCGGTCACCGCAAAATTAAAACAGACGCCGGCTACGGTCGCTATACCTACGGCAAGCTGATAGGTGCAGCCAGCCCATATAGATGCTGCGAATACGAAGTAACCGAAGGCCGTGTTGACCACCCCCGCGCCCAGGAAGGCGATCAGCTTTTTCAGTTCCTGTCTTGTCAGCCAGCGCTTGCCGGGGGTCAGTGTCTTGCGCCGTTCAATAGCCTGCCTGTGCATTGTCAACGTGCCTTGTGATCTGGCTGAAAGGGCAATGCCCGGACGCAGCAGCGTCGCAGTGTATGGCAGTCCAGGCGGTCAGGGCCGACCGGGCGATTCCGCATCAGCGCCGTCGCCCGGTGAAATGACCGTCGCCGCCGCAGTCGATGATGCAGCGGTGTCACGGAGCAGGCAAGCGCCGTCTCACAGCCTTTTTCGGGGTCTGTGCTGCGCTCCGCGCCGATGCGGCAGGGTGGTATCGCCATCACCGTGGCCGCCGCTGGCCGCCCGGGCCGCGGCAGCGGCCGTTAGGCGCTGCGCAATGGCGTGAACTTTACGATGAGGATGGCGGTGAGCGGCAGCAGCAGCCCGATCGCGGTGGCGCTGACGAGCAGGGTGCCCAGCTCGCTGTAGTCCGCCGGGACGGTCACCGCCGCGGTGGCGGGGTCCGTGACGGCGCGGGTCACGATGTGGGCCTGGTTGAGGTACTTGGTGCCGAGCTGGCTCAGCGAGAGGGCGAGGTTGGTGAAAGAGGCCATCACGGCGAAGAAGGTGGCCTTGAGGTTGGCCGGCGCGGAGTTGGCGATCCACGCCAGCATGGGAATCATGGCGATCTGCCCCAGCGGCGACTCCAGCGCGGTGTCGACCAGGGCGATGAAGCGCGCGTCGACCACGCCGCCGGTGTGGGCGGCGGTCCACACGTGCAGGCCGTGGTACATGCCGATCACCGGCAGCGACAGCAGGGTGCTGATGATCGTCAGAAACACGACGATGTAGGCGATGGAGCGCTCCGCCATGAAGCGCCGGAACAGGAACATGCCCAGCAGGGTCAGGCCGCTGCTGATGAGCGACAGCACGGACAGAAACTGCTGGTCGAAGCCGAGCTCGTCGATCATCCACCAGGTTGAGCCGGGGCCGGGGCCGGGCATGGCGCGGTAGACGAAAATGATGATGGCGGTGCCTACCAGGACCCGGCGCG
>JAOUDU010000229.1 GCA_029859085.1 Gammaproteobacteria bacterium
CACTTACGGCACCATGCTGTTCTGGCCTGTCAGCGATACGCGTATTGCCTGGAATACCATCTCCATCATCGACCCGCTGTTCACCCTGCCCCTGCTGCTGGCGGTGGTGCTGGCCGCCAGGCGCCAGCGCCCCTTGTTTGCCCGGGTCGGCCTGCTTTGGGCCTGCACCTACATGGCCCTGGGCCTGTGGCAGCGCAATGAGGCGATCGACATGGGCCAGGCGCTGGCTGAATCGCGCGGTCACCATCCCCTGCGGCTGGAAGCCAAGCCGAGCTTTGCCAATATCCTGGTGTGGAAGGTTGTCTACGAAACCGGGGACCGGTATTACGTCGACGCGGTGCGGGCGGGGCTCGCGCCGCGGGTATTTGCCGGCAGTTCAGTGCTGAAGCTGGATATACCGCGGGACCTGCCCTGGCTGGAGCGCAATTCCCAGCAGGCCAGGGATGTCGAGCGCTTCCGCTGGTTCAGCAACGGCTACGTTGCCCGGGATCCACTGCATCCCGACCGGGTGATCGATATCCGCTACTCGATGATTCCCAATGAACTGGCGCCCCTGTGGAGTATCCAGTTGCGGCGGGGCGCCCGGGTCGACGAGCATGCGAACTACCTGGTGCACCGCGATGCCGGTGGCAACCGGGCCGCCCTGCTGTGGCGGATGTTATCGGGGGGTTGAACCGCTAACTGCTTTTTGGCAGCAGTGCCACAGCCCGGGGCGGCATTTGCCGTTACCGGTTGAAAACCGCCCGGGCGGCGGGAATGGCCCTGCCCGCGTTGATCGGTGCGCCCTCGCGAGCCAGTATCGCTTCCAGCGCGCCCAGGCAGTACAGTACATTGCGCTCGTTGCTGGCAAACCCCATCAGCCCGATGCGCCAGGTCTTGCCCGCCAGGGCGCCCAGGCCGGCGCCGATCTCCAGGTCGTACTCCCTGAGCAGCGCATTGCGCACCAGGGCGTCATCCACGCCCTCGGGAATCCTCACCAGGTTCAGCTGGGGCAGGCGGTATTCGGGAGCCACTACCATGGCCAGGCCCATGGCCTCGAGCCCCGCGACCAGGGCCTCGTGGTTGTGGCGATGGCGCCGGTGTGCCGATTCCAGTCCCTCTTCCTGCAGCATCAGCAGGGATTCATGCAGCGCGTAGAGATCGTTGACCGGTGCCGTGTGGTGGTAGGCGCGTTTGGTGCTGCCGCCCCAGTAGCCCATGATCAGCTGCATATCCAGGAACCAGCTCTGCACCTTGTGCTTGCGGTTGCGAATGCGCTCCACCGCCCTCGGGCTGAAGGTCACCGGCGAGATGCCCGGAATGCAGGACAGGCACTTCTGGGTGCCGGAGTAGACCGCGTCGGCGCCCCACGCGTCGACCAGCACCTCGATCCCCCCCAGTGAGGTAACACAATCGACGATGGACAGCGCCCCCCGGTCGGCGGCCAGTGCGCACAGCGCGGCCGCATCGCTGCGAACCCCGGTGGAGGTCTCGGCGTGGACGAATGCGAGCAGGCTCGCTTCGGGGTGTTGATCGAAGGCGGCGGCGACCTTGTCGATACTCACCGGCTCACCCCAGGCATCCTCAACCATGATGGCGGTGGCGCCACAGCGCTCCACGTTCTCTTTCATACGCCCGCCGAACACACCGTTCTGGCAGACAATCACGGTATCCCCGGGGGAAACCAGGTTGACGAAACAGGCTTCCATGCCGGCGGAGCCCGGTGCGGAAACGGGGAGGGTGAGTTCATTAGCGGTCTGGAAAGCGTATTGCAGCAATCCCTTGATCTGGTCCATCAGGTCGACGAACAGCGGGTCAAGGTGGCCGATGGTGGGCCGGGCCAGGGCGCTGAGCACCCGGGGTGACACGTCGGAGGGCCCCGGGCCCATCAGGGTGCGAACAGGGGGATAAAAACTGCTGGTCATAACGGCGGGTCTCCGAGAGGTCTGAAACGAGGCGCGCACGTTAGCAGATTTTTGCCCGGAGCTTAAGTGCACAGGCCTGATAGTCTGCATTTGTGCGCCGAATACCCGGTGCCGTCCCCGGTTTATTTTCCGCTGTGTTGCAGCGTGTTAGTATCCCCGTTCAGACCGGATCAGGCCCCGGCAAATAACAGGCAGCCCTGGAGGTGACAGGCATGAACAGACCCGGCACGGAATATAATATCGCGGCGCTGATGTTGCGCCGGGCATCGCTGAGCCCGGAGCGCAGGGCACTGGTATTTGAAGAGCAGGAAACGTCTTACGCCCAATTCGCCGACCGGGTGCGCCGCCAGGCCACCCTGTTTCGCCAGGGGGGTGTTTGCGTCGGCGACAGGGTGGGTTTCCTCGGCATGAACCACCCGGCGCTGCTGGAGACCATGTTCGCGGCCCAGGCCCTGGGGGCGATCTTCGTCCCCCTGAATTTTCGCCTGACTGCGGAAGAACTGACCTTTATCATCAACGACGCGGGGGTGCACACCCTGGTGGTCGATGACGCCCTCAGCGGCGTTATCGGGCCCGCCCGGGAGAGATTGTGCTGCCGCGAGTTTTTTACCTCGGAAAGCGAGGCTGCAGGCTGGCGTCACCTGGCGGCGGAGCGCGCCGCGGCCGAGCCACTGCCAGAGGCAGTCTCGATGGGGCAGCACGACGTGGCGATCATCATGTACACCTCGGGTACCACGGGCCTGCCCAAGGGCGCCATGCTCACCCACGGCAATATAGTATGGAACAACATCAACGCCATGATGGCCTTCGGCGGCTCCCGGGACGATGTCATCCTCACCGCAGCGCCGCTGTTCCATATAGGCGGGCTGAACGTGATGACCATTGGCTCATTTCATACCGGCTCCGCCGTGGTGTTGCTGCGGGCGTTTGATGCGGGCCGGGCGCTGGAGAACATCGAGCGCTACCGTGTCACCCATATGTTCGGCGCCCCCGCCATGTTCCTGTTCATGTCGCAGCAGCCGCAGTTCGCCGACACGGATCTGAGTTCCATCGCCACCATAATCTGCGGCGCCGCCCCGGTACCCGAGTCGCTGATAGAGCTTTACGGCAAGCGCGGCGTGCCGTTCTGCCAGGGCTATGGCCTGACCGAGACAGCGCCATTCTCGGCTTTCCTCACACCCGAGTTCGGGATCAGCAAGCTGGGTTCCGCCGGCCAGTCACCGCTGTTCAGCGATACCCGTATTGTCGACAACGACAACCGCGAGCTGCCGGCGGGCGAGCGCGGCGAGATCTGCCTGCGCGGCCCCAATATCATGAAAGGCTACTGGAATCGCCCCGATGCCACCGCGGCGGCCATCGACAGCGAGGGCTGGTTCCACTCCGGTGACGTGGGCTATGTCGACGAGGAGGGCTTCCTGTTTATCTGCGACCGGCTCAAGGACATGGTGATCTCCGGCGGTGAGAACGTCTACCCGGCGGAGGTCGAGGGTGTGCTGTACCGTCACGAGCATGTCGCGGAAGTTGCGGTGCTGGGGTTGCCCGACGAGAAATGGGGAGAGGCGGTGACCGCGGTGGTGGCCCTGCACGAGGGCAGGGAACTTACCCTGGAAGAGCTGCGCGCTTTTGCCGAGCCTTACCTGGCCCGCTACAAGTTACCGCTGCGGCTGCATATTGTGGATGCGCTGCCGCGCAACCCGGCAGGCAAGGTGCTCAAGTTCGTGCTGAAAGAGCAGTTGCAGGGGTAGCCTCGCGGTACCCGGGTTTTTGGAGCGTATCGTGGATAACCATGTATGAAGCCCCGTCCATGAAGCCTGGTAAGACAGGAATCAGCCGGATTGTGGACGCCACCCTGTACTCCTGGCGGGGATTTCGCGCCGCGTTCCGGCACGAGTCCGCATTCCGCCAGGAACTGGGCCTGGCGCTTGTGGCGCTGCCGCTGGCCTGGCTCATTGCGCAGGACGCGGTGCAGTTCCTGCTGCTGGCACTGCCGCTGCTGTTAATCCTGCTGGTGGAGCTGGCCAACAGCGCGATCGAGGCGATTGTGGACCGGATAGGCAGCGAGCAGCACGAGCTGTCCGGTCGCGCCAAGGACATGGGGTCGGCGATGGTATTCGTCAGCCTGACGATCGCCGCCGTCAGCTGGCTGGCAATACTGGGCGACCGCTATTTCCGGTGAGGCCGGCGCAGTCCTCAATCCTGTAATTCTTCCCCCACGTTGGCCTGGGCCGCGGCGATGCGAGCGATGGGCACCCGGTATGGACTGCAGGAGACATAATCCAGCCCCAGTTCGTGGCAGAAGCGAATCGAGCGCGGGTCGCCGCCGTGCTCGCCACAGATGCCGTACTTGATACCGGGTTTTTTGGCGCGGCTCTCCTTTACGGCCATCTCCATCAGGCGACCCACCGCGCGCTGGTCCAGCGACACGAAGGGGTCGTTTTCCACCAGTTTCTTCGCCAGGTAGGCCGGCAGGAACTTGCCGATGTCGTCCCGGGAAAAGCCGTAGGTCATCTGGGTCAGGTCATTGGTGCCGAAGCTCATGAATTCCACCGCCTCCGCCAGCCGGTCCGCGCCGAGCGCCGCCCGGGGGGTTTCTATCATGGTGCCGATTTTGTAGGGGATAGAGATGGTCTTGCCCTTGAGCACCTCGCGGATGGCCTTCTCGATAATATCGGTGACCAGGCGGATCTCGCGCACGTTCACCACCAGCGGGATCATGATTTCAGGGAAAGGCTTGAAACCCTGCTCGGTGGCATCGACGGCAGCGGTGATAATCGCCCGCACCTGCATCGCGGTGATTTCAGGGTAGACCACCGAGAGCCGGCAGCCGCGGAAGCCCAGCATCGGGTTCACTTCCTCCAGGCCCTCGGTGATCTCCCGTATTTTTTCCGCCGGTTTGCCGATGCGCCTGGCCAGCGCTGCAATGTCCTCATCCGAATGCGGCAGGAATTCGTGCAGCGGCGGGTCGAGCAGGCGAACATTCACCGGCATGCCGTCCATCACCTTGAACAACTCCAGGATATCGGCGTGCTGGAAGCCGAACAGGATGTCCAGGTACTTCTGCCGCTCCTCGAGGTCTTCCGCGAGAATCATAGCGCGCATGATGTCGATGCGGTCGGCGTCGAAGAACATGTGCTCGGTGCGGCACAGGCCGATACCCTCGGCCCCCAGTTCGCGCGCCTTGGCGGCGTCAGTCGGGGTTTCCGCGTTGGCCCGCACCTTGAGGCGCCGGTGCTTGTCCGCCCAGGCCAGCAGGGTCTGGAAATCGTCGCTGGAACTGGCTTCCGTTTTCGGGATATCCCCCAGCATCACCTCGCCGGTCGCGCCGTCCAGGGTGATCACATCGCCGCGGCGGATGGTGACTCCGCCGTCGGTGGTGAACACGCCCTCGGCGTAATTGATGCTGATCTCGCCGCAGCCGGTGATCGCGCATACCCCCATGCCGCGGGCCACCACCGCCGCGTGGGAGGTCATCCCGCCCAGCTCGGTCAGGACACCGGCGGCCACTTTCATACCGTGGATGTCCTCCGGGGTGGTTTCCCGGCGCACCAGGATAACG
>JAOUDU010000230.1 GCA_029859085.1 Gammaproteobacteria bacterium
CTGGTGGCCCGTGGGCGCAGGCCCCTTCATGATGGTCAAAAACGACCCCAACAGCGAGATCGTGCTGGAGCGCAATCCCAATTTCCGCCCGGAGTTCTATCCCGATGAGGGCGAGCCGGGCGACCGCGAGGCGGGGATGCTGGAAGACGCCGGCAAGCGGGTTCCCTTTGTGGATCGCGCGGTTTTCCGCCTGGAAAAAGAGACACTGCCCCTGTGGACCAAATTCCTGCAGGGCTACTACGACCGCTCCGGTGAAGTGCACGGCAACACCAACGGCGTTTATGACCAGGCCTTTGTGGTCGGCCCTGACGGGGTGCAGATGTCACAGGAGCTGGCGGCGCACCACATCACCATGTCCCCCGACGTGAAGCCGGGAATTTATTACTACGGTTTCAATATGCGCGACCCGGTAGTGGGGGGCTATACCGAGGACAGGCGCAAACTGCGGCAGGCCCTGCAGATCGCCTTCAATACCGAGGAGTACCTCAATATATTCTACAAGGGCAACGGGATCGTGGCCCATTCGCCGATTCCCCCGGGAATTCCCGGGTACCTGGAGGGCGAGGCGGGCATCGACCCCTACGTCTACGACTGGGTGGACGGCGAGCCCCGCCGCAAGTCGCTGGACTACGCCAGGCAGTTGCTGGTTGAGGCGGGCTACCCCAAGGGCCGCGACGCGCGCACCGGGGAGCCGCTGAAAATATTTATCGACGTGCAGTCCCAGGCTATCAGCAATACCATGATGAACTGGATGGACCGGGTCTTCGGCGAACTCGGCGTGCAGGTGGAGTACCGGCCCGCGGACTGGAACCGTACCCGGGAAAAATTGCTGACGGGCAACACCCAGATCTATTCTCACGGCTGGCTGGCGGACTACCCCGACCCGGAAAACTTCCTGTTCCTGCTGTACGGCCCGGAAAGCCCGCTGGACTGCAAGTGCGACGGCGCCAACAACTCCAATTACGCCAGCGATGCATACGACAATGCGTTTCGCAGGATCCGCATGCTGCCCCCGGGACCGGAGCGGGACAAACTGGTGGCCGAGGCGGTGGAGCAGTACCGCAAGGACGCAGTGTGGCTGTTTGCGTACTACCCCAAGGATATCTACCTGAACAACAGCTGGGTCTACAACAACAAGCGCCACGGCATCTCCAAGGCCAGCCTCATGTATACGCGAATCGATGTAGATGAGCGCGAGCGCAAGCAGAAAGAGTGGAACCAACCCGTTACCTGGCCGCTGTACGCGGCTGCCCTGGTGGTGCTGGGTTTGCTGCTGCCGGGTGTCATCGCCTACCGGCGCCGCCAGCAGGCCACTGCCCGCAGGGCGGGGAATAACTGATGCTCGCCTACATTATCCGCCGTTTGCTCTACGCCATTCCCATCCTGGTCGGGGTTAACCTGCTCACGTTCACGCTGTTTTTCGTGGTGAACTCCCCCGATGACATGGCGGCATCCCAGCTCGGCGACAAGTATGTGACCCCTGCCGCCATCGAGAACTGGAAGCGCAAGAACGGCTACGACAAGCCACTGTTCCTCAACGACTCGGCCACCGGCCTGGCCACCCTCACCGATACGATTTTCTTCACCAAGTCGGTCCGGCTGTTCGCGTTCGACTTCGGCCGCTCCGAGAGCGGCCGGGATATCACCACCGATGTCTCGACCCGGATGTGGCCCAGCCTGGCGGTAGCCCTGCCCAGTTTCGCCCTCGGGATCTGGGTGAACATCTGCGTGGCGCTGATGGTGGTGATGTTTCGCGGCACCTCGCTGGATCGCTGGGCGGTGTTCGTGTTCGTCGCCCTGATGTCGATTTCCTACCTGTTCTATATCATCGGCGGCCAGTACCTGGTGGCCAAGCAGTGGATGCTGGTGCCCATCTCCGGCTTCGATCCCGACTTCAAACCCTGGAAATTCCTGATCCTGCCGGTGCTGGTCAGTGTGCTGTCGGGCATCGGCTCCGGTGCCCGCTGGTATCGCACCCTGTTCCTGGAAGAGGCCGGCCAGGATTATGTGCGCACCGCCAGGGCCAAGGGTGCCAGTGAGCTCCGCATCCTGTTCCGGCATATCCTGCCCAATGCCCTGATTCCCATCCTCACCGGCGTGGTGGTGCTGATTCCCTCCCTGTTCATGGGCAGCCTGTTGATCGAGTCCTTTTTCGGTATTCCCGGGCTTGGCAGTTACATGCTGGACGCGATCCGCTCCCAGGACTTCGCCATCGTGCGCAGCATGGTATTCATCGGGTCCATTCTCTATATCTTCGGCCTGATTCTCACTGATATTTCCTACACCTGGGCCGATCCCAGGGTGCGGCTAAGCTGATGTGGGAGCTGGATGCCAAACCGGTCCTGCTGTGGTCCGATGCGCTGGTGTTCATGCTGGTCATCGTGCTGTGCACCTTCTTTTACCGGCTGCGCAATGACCCGCAGACGCGGGAGCGCTGGAGCCAGGTGTTCAGCTCGCGCCTGGGTATGGTCACCTTCACCATCATCATGGTCTACGTGGGCATCGCCCTGCTGGACTCCCTGCATTTTCGCCGGGCCCTGGCCAGTCCCGCGGGCGTGGAAACCACGGAGGTGTTTTACGACAACAAGGTGACCAGTGTGCTCGACCTGATGCTCGATGGCATGGGGGATCGGTACGAGCGCACCTACTCGGCGCCGCTTGCGCTGAAGTCCTTCGAAAAGAGTGACATGAAGGACGAACACGGCAACCTGGTGCGGGACTACGAATGGCTGGAGCACGCCGGGCGGCACCTGGCCAGTCCGGCGGACAAATGGCCCGACCTGCTGCGCCTCACCGGCATTGCGCTGGCCTGGGGCCTGGCGGCAGCCGCGCTGGTGGTGGGCCTGCAGTGGGTCCTGCTGCGCGGCAGCGCCTACCCCTGGTACGCTTCCTGGCTGGTGCAGGCGGTGGTGATCTGTTTCATGGTCTGGCTGGTGAGCGTCAGCCACTACTACCACGTGCTGGGTACCGACCAGGGCGGCACGGATGTCGCCTACCAGAGCCTCAAGGGTATTCGCACAGGGGTGTTGCTGGGCACCCTGTCCACCCTGGTGATGTTGCCCATCGCCGTCACCCTGGGCGTGATGGCGGGCTACTTCAAGGGCTGGGTGGACGACGTCGTGCAGTACCTGTACACCACCCTGAGTTCTATCCCCGGCATCCTGCTGATCGCCGCCTCGGTGCTGCTGTTCCAGGTGTACATCGACCTCAACCCGGACTATTTCGCCGTGGGCATGGAAAAAGCCGACGCCCGTTTTATCGCCCTGTGTTTCATCCTCGGTCTTACCAGCTGGTCCAGCCTGTGCCGGCTGATCCGGGCGGAGACCCTGAAGATCAGCCAGCTGGGTTACGTCCAGGCGGCCCACGCCTTCGGGGTCAGCCACCGCCGTATCCTGGGCCGCCATATCCTGCCGAACGTGGTGCACATCATCCTGATCACGTTCGTGCTGGATTTCAGCTCCCTGGTGCTGGCCGAGGCCGTGCTGTCCTATATCGGTGTGGGTATCGATCCCTCCATGGGCAGCTGGGGCAATATGATCAACGACGCCCGCACCGAGCTGTCCCTCGAACCGGCGGTGTGGTGGACCCTCGCCGGGGCGTTCTTCTTCATGTTCATGCTGGTGCTGGCCGCCAACCTGTTCTCGGACCTGGTGCGCGACGCCTTCGACCCGCGCAGCGGATCGGGGAGGTCGGGGGCATGAGCGCGGCGGGGGACATCCGTATGCAGGTCAGGGACCTGCGGGTCGAGCTGGCGGAAACCGGCGAGCAGATCCTCAAGGGGGTCAGCCTCGAGCTGCGGGCGGGGCAGATATTCGCCCTGGTGGGGGAGTCGGGCAGCGGCAAGTCGGTGACCTCGCTGGCCACCATGCGGCTGCTGCCCGAGGCCCTGCAGATCACTGCCGGCGCGGTTCTGGTGGACGGCCAGGACCTGTTCGAACTGCCCGAGGCGAGCATGCAGAGCGTGCGCGGACGGCGGGTGGCAATGATCTTCCAGAACGCGATGAGCGCCCTCAACCCGGTCCAGACCGTGGGCGAACAGGTGGCGGAAACCCTGCGCCTGCATACGCCGCTGCGGGGCGATGCCCTGCGCCGGCGCGTTGTGCAATTATTTTCAGAAGTGGGCATTCCCGACCCTGACAGCCGCTTCAGCTTCTACCCGCACCAGCTCTCCGGCGGCCAGCAGCAGCGCATCATGATCGCGATGGCGCTGGCCTGCGAGCCCGACATACTGATTGCGGATGAGCCCACCACCGCGCTGGATGTGACCATCCAGGAGCAGGTGCTGAACCTGATCCGGGAGCTGACCCGTTCCCGCCAGCTGGCGGTGCTGTTGATCACCCACGACATGGGGGTGGTGCGCCATACCGCCGATGAGGTCGGGGTGATGTACCGCGGCGAGATTATCGAGCGCGAGGGCGTGGAGGAGTTTTTCCACAACCCGAAGCAGGACTACAGCCGGCGCCTGATCGATGCATTACCGGACCTCACCCGGTTCCAGAGCGTCGCGGTGGAAGAGCCGCTGCTGCAGCTCGAGGACGTCAAGGTCTACTTCCCGATACGCCGGGGCGTGCTGCAGCGGGTGGTGGACCACACCCGGGCCGTTGACGGGGTTTCCCTGTCGATCGGCCGCGGTGAGACCTATGCCCTGGTGGGTGAGTCCGGCAGCGGCAAGTCCACCCTGGGCCGGGCCATCCTCAACCTGGAAGAATCCAGCGGCGGCCGGATTCGCTTCAAGGGCGAGGATATCGGCGCCCTGTCCCGGCGTGCAATGTTGCCCTATCGCAAGCTGATCCAGGTGATATTCCAGAATCCGTTTTCGTCCATGAACCCGCGGCTCACGGTGGGCGAGATCATTGCCGAGGGCATGGTCAGCCTGGGCATGGGCCTGTCCGCCGGGCAGCGGGAGGAGCGCATCGGCCAGTTGCTGGACCGGGTGCAGCTGCGGCGCGAGTACCGCAACCGGTATCCCCATGAGTTCTCCGGTGGCCAGCTGCAGCGCATCGCCATTGCCCGGGCCCTGGCGGTGGAGCCGGAGCTGATCATCTGCGACGAGCCCACCAGCGCGCTGGATGTCTCCATCCGGGCGGAGGTGCTGGGCCTGCTGCAGGAGCTGCAGCGCGAGTTCGGCGTGTCCTACCTGTTCATCACCCACGACCTGTCGATCGTGCCCAGCCTGGCCCACCATGTGGGTGTAATGCAGGCGGGCAAGCTGGTGGAGCAGGGCAGCGCCGAGCAGATACTCACGGCGCCCCGGCACCCCTACACCCGCGCGCTGCTCAAATCCGTGCCCCGGCTCGACCGGGCGTAGCCATCTTCGCGGGCCTGGCCTACACTTGCCGGGCAAATACTACCTGATCCCCCCGCAACACTGGAGACGAGCCCTATGAATGGTGCAGAGAGCCTGCTCAATACCCTGGTCAACAACGGCGTCGAGGTGTGCTTCACCAATCCCGGCAC